>JAOZNB010000054.1:7654-8036 GCA_029933995.1 Candidatus Moraniibacteriota bacterium
TTTTTAAATGACGATGATTATTATGGAATGTCAATTGCTAGCATAGGTGACCTAGATGGTGACGGTGTAGAAGATTTGGTTGTTGGTGCATTTATTGATGATACAGGAGGAACTAATCGCGGAGCAGTTCATATTCATTTTATGAATACAGATGGCTCAGTTGATTCTACAGTAGAAATTAACAGTGATACAGAAAATGGTCCATTTTTAAATGACAATGATTATTATGGATTTTCAATTGCAAGTATAGGTGATTTGGATGGAGATGGTGTAGAAGATTTAGCTATTGGTGCATATGGTGATGATGCAGGAGGAAGTGTTCGTGGTGCAGTTCATATTCATTTTATGAATACAGATGGCTCAGTTGATTCTACAGTAGAAA
>JAOZNB010000054.1:8136-8719 GCA_029933995.1 Candidatus Moraniibacteriota bacterium
ACAGAAAATGGTCCATTTTTAAATGACAATGATTATTATGGATTTTCAATTGCAAACATAGGTGACCTAGATGGTGACGGTGTAGAAGATTTGGCTGTAGGTGCATTTTCTGATGACGCAGGAGGAACTAATCGCGGAGCAGTCCACATCCACTTTATGCATTCAACAGGTCCATCAACTTCAACAGTAACAACAAACCCAACAACTCTGATAGAAGAAACAACAGCTCAAGGTAACGGAAATATAACAAGCACAGGAGGAGATAACCCAGAAAGACTAATAGAATGGGGAATAGAAACAGGAATATACACAGAAGAATGTACAGCAGGTACAGGAGCAGAAGGAACATATTCATGTGAATTAACAAATCTAACAGGAGGTGCAACATACTACGTAAGAGCAAAAGCAACAAACTCAGAAGGAACAAGTTATGGAGATGAAGTAAACTTCACAACAACAGCAGTAACTCAAATAACAATAGAAGACCCAGACACAGCACAAGTAGATAGTGCAATAGCAAGTGGTTATATAACAGAAACAGTAAATTCAGCAACAACAGATATACAAGTAACTTTCCAATCAA
>JAOZNB010000055.1 GCA_029933995.1 Candidatus Moraniibacteriota bacterium
TATGCCTTTCCGGACCACCATTTGTAAAATGTGGATTATTGAGCCACTTTCCATTTGTTGGTGCTACAATAATATGCCCTTCTGCCAAAATGTCATACATTTCTTCCATGGAAATATCCTCAACAAATTCCACACTATGACCATAGTATTCTCGAAAAACTTTTGCTGTATCACTAGCAGAAGTATCCACAGCATCATCAAATAATTCCTGTTCCTGTGCAAAAATTTGTTCAATATACTCTTCTGCATCATTTTTTGAAATATGTCCATCACCTTCAATCCATGCGTTTGCCATAACCAATGAAGCTTCTTCACAGGCATCTTGATATTTTGGATCATCCCATTGTGCATGTGGAGCCTGTACAACAAATGGTACAGATTGTTTCACTTTATCTTTTATTTCTACAGCTTTAGATTGTTGTTCTACAATTTTTTCTGGAACAACCTCTTTTTCTAAAACAACATCTTCTGAGACAACCTCTTCAACTTTTTTTGTAACATATTGTTCTGATGCGCTAGAATAGTGTACAAAAAAACTATCCGGTATTAAATACCACGCAATAATAATAACAAAAAAAGATATTCCTACTGCAAAACGTATAGCAAAACTACGCATAAAAAATAAACAAAAAATATTAAAATCATCTGTTTCCCCAAAACAGATTGTACATACTATTGTACCACCTTTTCTAATATGTTAAAATAGTTGCATTGTCCATTATATAAAAGTATGCGAAAAATAGTATTTGATATCGAAACACAAAACACATTTCAAGAAGTTGGCTCAAACGACCCTGCTAAATTAGACATCTCACTTCTTGTAATATTTGATTACAAGACAAATGAATATCTCACATTCACTCAAGACAACCTAAGTGATTTGTGGCCAATTCTAGAAAAAACTGACATGCTAATTGGATATAACTCAGACCATTTTGATATACCTCTACTTAACAAATATTATCCAGGTGATCTTAGTGCCGTAGGCAGTTTAGATATTCTTGCCGAAATTCGAAAATCAATCGGAAAAGGAATGAGATTAGATAACGTTGCCGAAGCAACTATTGGTGTTGGGAAAAGCGGTCATGGCTTACAAGCAATCGAATGGTGGAAAGCAGGGGAAATGGATAAAATTGAAAAATATTGTCGTCAAGACGTCAAAGTTACTAAGGATGTCTATGAATATGCTCTCAAGCATGGCAAGTTAAAGTACAAAGACCTCTTAGATACCATCGCATTTGATATTGATACAAATGACTGGGACACTAGGACAAGTAAAGCTATTAATTATACACTACCACTATAATCTACTATTTCAATATAGAACAGCACTAATAACCCAGTGCTGTTTTATATTATTAGTCTTACTTTTTATTACAAAGCATTATTATGTTTATTAACAATATGTTGTTCAAATGTTTTTGCAAAAACTATTTCTCCTGTGTTTGCATTATTTAAAAAATACATATAATCAGTATCCTGTGGTGCTATAGCAGCCTCAATTGACTCCAGTGATGGGTTATTGATTGGACCTGGTATTAGACCTGGATATTTATACGTATTGTATGGCGAATCAATTTCTATATCAGATTGTGTATGTTTAATTTCAGGAATACCTTTAATATAATCAATTGTTGCATCACTCTGCAAAGCCATACCAATATCTAATCGGTTTTTAAATATACCTGCTACTACCCGCCTATCGCCTGCATTTGATACTTCCCCCTCTATAACGCTTGCAAAAATAATAATATCTCGTAAATCATCTCCATTTTGAACTATAGTATCTCTATAATCTTGATCAACTTTTTTATCAAAATTATCAAGCATTTTTATTATTATACTTTCAGCTGTCGCACTTGGTACAAAAAAATATGTATCTGGAAATAAATACCCCTCCAATGATGCACCTTTCGGCAAAAATGGATATTGCTCATACAATGTCTGTGATGGATTTTCTGCAAGCTTCTTAAATTCATCACCAGGTAATTCATTTTTCAAAAGACGTTCTGACATCTTATTAATAGTCCAACCTTCTGGAAAAGTAATTTTAATATCTTCCTTTTTATGTATAACAGTATCACCGCTTGTCATTTTATAAACAATTTGTGCAATACTACTATGTGGTTCTAAAGTATATTTACCCGCGTCAATTGAGCCACGCAATTTATTACTCCATGTATAATAATAAAAATAAAATCTATTCCCAATTAAGTCATGCTTTGCTAAATTACGACCAATTGTAATAATATCATCACCTTTTTTAACATCAAATTGCACTTCTACAAGATTTTGTGAAACAGTATTATATGTACGAAAATGCATAAAAACTGCACAAACCATAATTATACATATAACAAAAATAATAATTTTTTTCATAATTTATAATTATATAGGTAAAAATCTAATACTATCAAATCGTTCTTCAATCATTTCTTCATCATCTGCACGATTATTAAAATAATATATAATATTATCAATTGGTGTAACCATTACACCGTCTACATTAAGTAAGTCTCGAAATGTACACAACGTCCACATTGCAGGATTAATTACGATGATACGATCAAATTTCTTCTCACTGCCAATATCTTCACAACTCTCAACAACCTGCAATTGCACAACATTATTGCGAGCAATAAAATTATATTTTTTAATATTTTCTTCTGTTTCTTCTTTTAAATCATGAATTGTATCAATTGCAAGTATACTACCATTAATACCTACGATGTAACTCAGCATAGCAATCAACCAACCACCACTAAAACCAACAATCAAAATATCTTGAGAGCGTGCTGGACGTAATAACTCCAACATAAAAGCCATTACCGACGGTTCAGGTAAACTTTGACCATGTCCAATAGATAGTGGAATATCAGATTCTGCGGCAACTCTAAATTTATCAGATACAAATTCAGCACGATTAATTTCAGAAAATGCTTCTATCAGAATGTCTGTTTTTAAATATCCTTTATGAATCAAATTATTTGCAAGTATGCTCATATAGCTTAATTAACCAGTAACATGCACAATTGCATCACGATCACGCGAACCATCAAACTCAACTGCAAAAATACTCTGTAGATCAGAAAGCATCATGACCCCATTCTCAATAGGCACATTAACACTTGCGCCAACAAGCATAGCTTTACAATGTGAGTGTCCATTGCTTCTGCCATCAGCTTTATTATTCTTCGTTAATTCAAAAAGATCATGTGAATATCGCTCATCAAGTGGTGCAAAATGGTACAAAACCCTCATAAAATCTTGTAAAAGCATTGGCTCGTTATGATTAATTATCATACCCATCGTAGTATGTTGCACAAATACACAAACATTCCCCTCACGTACACTACTTCTTTCAATAACATCTTGTATATCAGATGTTATATCAATAAATTCAATTTGTGCTGTACTATTAAATTTAATTTTCTCTTTGTAAATTTTCATATTTTTTTTATTTTATAGTCTTGATAAAATATTTATATACACTAAATTTATTATACCATTTTTTCACATACTATGCACCAAGCCTTCGTACACGCTTCACATATTCATCTATTGCATCCGCAAATTCGCCCTCACCAAAATCTGGAAAAAATTTATCTGAAAAAAATAGTTGTGCATTAGCAATTTCCCACATCATAAAGCCCGCACTTAGATGCGGCTCACCTCCTGTACGAATTAAATAATCCACTGCTGGTAAATTTTTTGTTAAAAGATTATCTTTTATGGTTTGTTTCGTAATATCATAACCATCTAACTCCGAATCAGAAATAGCTCGTACAGCATTTAGCATCTCTTCGTCACCTGAATATGATAAGAAAAAATTCAAAAAGTACTTTTTATGTGTTTTTGTCTTTTCAATACCCTCTTCAATTATTTTAACCAAACTTTCTGGCAACTGACCTCTCCATGATCCAAAAACGTTAATACAAACATCATCTTTAAAAATAGTCTCATCAGACATTAATTTTGTGAAATATTTTGTATATATATCAACTAATGCACGTCGTTCTTTCAATGATCTTTTTTTCATGTTTTCTGCAGATGAACCCCAAAATGAAATATATTCAATTCCTATATCACGTGCCTTTTTAGCAATTTCTTCAATTTTGGTTGCACCAACTTCATGACCATCCCATGGCTCTACACCATTCTCCCTTGCCCACCGCCTATTACCATCTGGAATAATTGCAACATGTCTTGGAAATTCATTTTTATTATACATAATTATTATTTTTCACGCTTATTAAGATATTCTGCTAATGCTTTTAAAAAATCACTAACTTCATCTGCTAATGCAATTTTATCCAATGCTTCTCTTGCCTGCACAATCATTTGTTTCATATATTGTTCAACACTACTTTTTGCACCTGTATCAATCATAATTTCTTGAAACCTAACTACATTCATTATATCAATATTTTGATTTCCTAATAAATTATCTAATTCTTTTTTTTGATCTTTTGTTGACTTCTCATATGCGTAATTTACCATAAGTGTCATTTTCCCCTCTGCAATATCGGAACCAACCGGTTTTCCCGTTTTTTTCATATCGCCAAAAACACCTAACATATCATCACGAATTTGAAATGCAATACCAATAGGAACAGCGTATGCACTTAATTTACTACAAAAGTCATCATCAGCCCCTGCAAGCATCGCACCTAATTGCAATGGTCCTTCAAATGTATATTTTGCAGTTTTATTTTCATACATTTGCAAAATTTCCTCCTGCGTCACTTTACCACTGTATTCCATATAAACATCTTGTATTTCACCAACACACGTCAACCCAACAATGCTTTGCATTTTATTAAGTGCTTTTATAATTAACGTTGGTTCAAATTTTGATTCAAATAAAACCTGATTTCCTAAGGAATATATAAAATCACCCACAATCATAGCAATAGACGTGCCAAAATGATCAGCGTCATTATCAAATAATAATCGTTTATTATAATCACGATATCTCGCATGCATTGTTTTTTTACCGTGCCTTATATCATCTCTATCAATGATATCATCATGCATCAGTAAAAAAGCATGAATTAACTCAATGCTAACAGATGTCTTCAATATTTCTTTGTAATTAGTTCCGCCTGCCGCTTTATAACCCCAACACATCATGAGAGGTCTTACACGTTTTCCACCTGCAAGAATCGTTTTTTTGAAGTATTTAATAGAATCAAAAATGAATGGATCCATTTCTTTGGCCTCTTCTATGACACGATCAATATAAATCTCAATCTCACGATCAATGTCAACCTTAAATTCTTCTAATTCCTGTTTTATATCCATAATAAATTCACAAAAAATGATTGTAGAGTATTGTACATCTACTACTAATAAAATGCAAGATAACTATTTTTTAGTAGTATCCTTTTTTTGCACCTCTTCAGATCCTAATAATAATTTTTTAATACTTCCTCCTACTATACTGATAAGCAAACTAAACAAAATGAGTCCCATAAAACGAGTAAATATTGTAACAAATTCTCCTGAAATTGTACTTGGCATTGCCTGCGGAACACCACCCAATAATACTTTACTACTCCAAATCATTGAAACTGGAATATTTGCAAAAACATCTCTATTGCCCTCAAAAAACCAAATAAGCGTAGCGCTGAGCAAAATAACACTTACCATTGATAAAAAATAAATCTGTAATGTCATAGAAAAAAGACTGTCATGTCCATGTTCTTCAATGTCAGAGTGAGCCTTTTTCATACGCAACAGTTTTGTCAAACGAACCATACGCAAAAAACGCATCATTCGCAATAGCCGTGCACTCTTGAGAAATGTAAAATTTGCAATACCTATATATGTTGGAACTATGGAAATTAAATCAATTAATCCAAAAAAGCTAAATATATATGACCAAGGTTTTTTTGCTGCAATAATACGTCCTATATATTCTAAGGTGAAAAAGAAAACTGTTACAAACTCAATTATTAAAAAGATATCACTATATTTAGATAAACTATACACAGTTTCTAAAACAATTACAAGAATTTATACGATTGTCAAAATAGCAAAAAAATCATTAACTACCAAAAAATACTTTGAGTTAACATCACTAAATACTTCACGACAAAATTTTTGCACTGACATCCTTTGTGTCATTTTTATTTTTATTTAATTTTTTTATTATATCACAAAAATTCACCTTTCAAGAATAATTTTCTTCTTTTTTCTTCCAATCGTTCAATAGCATAACGTAAAGTTGTTCGTGGTAATTTATCATAATTATCTCTCAAAAATTGCTCACAAATATTTGCATCACGTTTCCAAGTCTCTCGAAGCATCCAACCCACAGCTTTATGCATTAAGTCTTGTTTATCATTTAATAAAATTTTTGCGTATTTCAAAGTATAGTCAAAATCATCTCGTTTTATAAATGCCCATGTTGACAATATACATACTCGCCGATGCCAGTGAAAATTCGATTTGACTAGTTTATCCAGAATTTTCCTTTCTGATTTATTTTCTAAAATATATTCTCCTATAATATGTGGAGCTGACAAATCTACTAAATTCCAATTATTTACATATTTTAAATTTTTTACATAAAAATTATAAATTAATTTCTTTTCATTTCTTGTTGTTTTTTTTAATTTAAATTTTTCCACTAACACGATAATTGCAAAAAACCTCTCGTCATTGTAAGGTGAAATAATTATTTTTTGTAATTGCTCTAAATCACAATCTTTATATTTTTTTGCTACTTTGCGAATATTTGGATTTGAAATGCCTAAGAATTTATCGTGTTCACCATACTCACCCGGACCAGTCTTAAAAAACCATTCATTAGTTTTTTTACGTTTCTTCGATACAAATTTACGTAAATCTTTTTTAATTTGCAACAAATTCATAAATTTATTTTATTTCTGGAACAGCTATCTTAATAGACATGTCATTTAGCATTTGAGCAATAGCAAAATTAATTTCCTGTTGTGCATCCATATATTCAGTGTAATCGCGAGAACCTACAGTGTACATTGTCTCAAAAATAAAACCCCATTCCCCAAATTCTTTAAAATGCACACGTTTACACTCAACATTATCAATTTCTGCAATAAGCTCCTTAATTTTCTCAGGAATTTGTTGCATTTTTTCTACAGGTGTATCAAACTCTATAATGAACTTAATTTTTGAATTACGATACTCCATGCGTTTATAATTATGCACCCGTGATGAAGTCATGTCTTGATTTGATACAACCAATTCTTCTCCCGTACGTGATTTCACACGTGTTGTCTTAATTCCTATTTTTTGTATCACACCTACATCTTCACCTACCTTTACAGTATCCCCAGCTTTAAAAGGTTTGTCAAAATAAATTGAGAAAGATGCAAAAAGATCAGCCAAAATTTCTTTAATCGCAAATGCAATAGCAATCCCACCAATTCCAACTCCAGCAATAAGCGAAGCTACATTTATACCAACATTTGCCAAAATCATAATAATACCAAAAATCCACACAATAATTGTTGCAATAGCACTAAGAAGATGCGCAGCACTTTTTGCATGTTCATCATCTTCACTGTCACTCATTTTTTTTGCAATAAATTCAATCACTATTTGAATCGACTTTGTAACTTGAAAAATCAGAACTACAATTACCAATGCATTTAACACATTTTGAAATACCTCACCCAAAGCAAGCGTTCTAAGTGCAATGTACATAGCGAGTATAATATACAATCGTGGTCTTATCGATTGAAAAAACTCCACAATTACATCATCTATATCAGTTTTAGTCTTGAGCGCAAATTTCTCAAATCGTGACATCACAACTTTTTGCAAAATCCACAACACCAATAATGCAATAATAAAATAAATAATCGCATCAACATATTCTGCAAGAGAATTACTCCAAAGCATTTTATCAAGTATTTCCTGATCAATAAATCTTTCTATCATAGTTTATTAATTTATAAATTTATATTATTTACATTTTATCACAAGCTACGCACAAATTCCAATTATTGTGCCGTTTTTAAAATTTGTAATAATTTTATATATTCTTCTATTGATTGATTTCCCCATTTTTGTTTGATATCTTCCTCCAAAAATCCACCTGTCATAATATCTTTTGCAAAAATATTAATTTCCTCTTTTAAAAGTCTTACATCATCATCATTTACAGAAATTACTTCTCGCTCATATTCATGAGTATCTGGATGTGGCTCAATAAAATCTAAAATTCCTTGTGACATTTGATATTGACCATCATTATATGTATCAAGAAGTAATTTATAAAAAGTGATTTGTCGTTTAAGGGCTTCTTTTTCTTCTTTTGTTTTTTTGCTCCAAGGCTTCCCTGTTTTGTAATCAACTACAGCCACTGTATCATCTTCTAAAAATTCAATTTTATCAATTGCACCTGTTAAAAGTATTTGTTCATCACTATCATCTAATACAAACGGTATAGCCTTAATCTTCTTCTCTACTTCAACATTTACATTAAAACTGTCCTTGTAATAATCATAATATCCATTTAATGCCTCATCTCCACGTCTCTGAATCGAATCATAATATTCCGCTGGCACTTGCATTGTTTGAAGTGCTACATTAAATGCCTCCATTAACACATCCTTTCCTAACAGTGATTGTTGCTCACTGGACTGTGCAAAGAATTTTTCAAGCGCTT
>JAOZNB010000056.1 GCA_029933995.1 Candidatus Moraniibacteriota bacterium
CTAATGCATAAATTTCATCTTGGATAACATGTGCACGCTTTCTTTCTTTTGCAATCAGAACAAACGTTATTACAATAACAGCAATACCGGCAATTAAAAATAAAAATGTTGTTATTGTACGAAAATTGCTATTCATATATATATAAACGTACTATTATTTTATAATATTGACAAAAGTGGCAACAACAAAAATCCCAGCATTGCAAAAATCATAACAATTGCAAAAGCAATCCCAAACATACGCACTATTTTCTTTTTCTTTTTTGCTTTCATATAAAATAATTATATCAAAAATTATCATCAACTGCAACTATACCATAATTTTTATCATTTGTTACGAAACTGTACAATTTTTTCTATTAATAATCGTGTTTCACTAATGCCAATACATGCATCTGTCACGGATAACCCACCCAAATCAACATTTTTACTACTAATAACATCAAGGTTTTGACTTCCACCTTTTATAAAGCTCTCGATCAAAAAACCTTTTACCAATTTGTGAACATCTTTATTTTTTTTACAAGATTGCAAAACTGACATAACTGTGCGAGTTTGTCTCATATAATCTTTTTCATCATTAATGCGCGTATTATCATGACTTGCATCAACAATAGCTGCAGGATTCTGCACACCATGCTTCTTATATAATTCAATAACGTGCTTTAAATGTTTCAAAGAATAATTTGAACCGCTAACACCTCCACGCAATACAATATGAGCATGTTCATTTCCAATACTCATTATTTGCTTATTACATCGCACATAAACATGCGGACTTTGTGCAGAAACTACACCATTTATACCAATTTGTATATCTCCCGATGTTGGATTTTTAATACCAACTGCAAATGACATCCCAGATGCAAAAGCTCTATGCTCCTGATCTTCACTACTTCGAGCTCCAATTGCAGCCCAAGAAAGCATATCGGACCGATGTCCAAACAAATTTGTAAATAATATCTCATCAGCAATTGGTAAACCTAGCTCAATAATTTCACGCATCATCTTCCTTACATAAATTGTACCCTTATTTATATTTGGCAATTCAAATGGATCTGGTTGCAATGCAACGCCTGCCCATCCGACAGTAGTTCGTGGTTTTTGCGTATATACACGCATAACAATCTTAATATTATCTTTATATAATTTAGCAAGCTCCACTAATTGTTCAGCATAGACTCTCACAGCTTCCTCAGGCCACGCACTACACGGACCTACAATAACAAGCAATCTTTCATCCTTGCCCACTAAAATAGCTTGAATTTCTTTTCTATCTTGAATAACTTTTTTTCTTGCTAAAAGACTCAACGGCACCTTAGCTCGTGCCTCTGAGACTGTAATTAGTTTTTTTGTTTTAATATTTTTTAACATACATATATTATATCTATAATATATTAAGCATAAATCAAAAAACTACTCCACGCAAGAGTAGTTTTTTAAAATATACAATTTTATTATATTATTCATCAAAAGTACATCCAGTTTCTGAACATGTTGCTGTATATTCATCTTTTGTACCATATGTTGCAGTATACTCAAATGTTCCATCACTAACATCATCATCTATCATAACGCCCCACCGTCCAGTCAATCCAAAATCAGGCCAACTCCCAAACCCATCTTTACAAATCAATGTTCCTGCTACAAGGTCTGCAAGATTATTCCCTTCATCCATACAAATAATTGCAGCTGGTACAGTTGATGAAATAGTTGATTTTGCAGATGCATCTTTTGCTTTATCTCTTGCAGAATCAAATGAACTCATGCTAATTGCACCTATAATTAAAACAATAACCAAACCTGCACCAAAAATGATTGCGCCTACAATAAGTACAATTTTCCACACAGATTTTTTTCTTCTTGTGGAGCTTGAATATTTACATTATTTGCCTGTGGAATTGGAGCCTCTTCCCCATGATAAACAGTATTTATACTCTCTAATATTTCACTATCATCATATCCAGAATTTTTTAACTGTTCCACAAGAGATTCTTTTGAATAACTATCTTTATTTGTCTGTAAATAATCTATTACCTGTTGATTCATATTTTAATATTATTTAATTGTCCATGTAGTTCCTTGACCCATTGTTTCAATAAACGTTATATTTATTGGATAATTACTTTCACATCCTTGTACTATCCACTATTCTTTCCATGTGTGTACATTATTACTACTGAGATAATCTTCTGTTACACCTTTATCAATTGAATCAAATTGTTGTGTACAACCCAAAGTAGCAACCTTCGCAACAACACCATTCATTGTGTCTTGCGTCAACAAATCATCTGCATACGAACCTTGTGTCATTGCATTATCGATTTTACTTCCTTCTAGGTCATTATCAAATATACAACCAGTTTCACTACAATGCACGACAACACCATCTGATAGTATTGCACAATACTCGAAACCTTCAACTATACCGTCCTCACGGCTAACCTGCATTTCGCATCCGCCCCACACACCGCCATCATCACTAATTATTGGCCAAGTACCTAATTCAGTATCATCACGACAAATTTTACCACCTTCAACTAGTTCCATCAAGTAACTGTATTAGATGGTAACATCCAATACATACAAACAGATAATGGAACTGAATTTGAAAAACATTTTAAAAATGCTTGTATAGAATTAAGCATACCCCAATATCATTCAAGAGTAAGAACTCCAAAAGATAATCCTGATATTGAAAGATTTAATAGAACTGTTCAGGAAGAATTTATACAATTAGGGAATATGTCTACGGACATAGATATATTTAATAGAAATATTACAGAGTGGTTGATTGAATATAATTTTCACAGACCACATCAAACACTTGAATATATGACTCCTATAGCGTTTACTCAAAAGTATGGCAAAGTGTCCAACATGTACTCATCTAATACAATCATTTGACAAAACAATTAACACGTGCTATCATAGATACAATCAAATCAGAGCTGTAAGAAGAGCATAGTCGAGTTTCATCGAACAGACCAACTGTATTTGAAGAACTAACAAATATAAACTATCAATTAGATGAACACAGGAAAAATTGCTCGTCTGACAGATCGTGGTTTTGGTTTTATATCTCAAGAAGGTGAAGAGAAAGACTTGTTCTTTCATGCAACTGAATTGCAAGATGTAGAATTCAACGATCTTCAAGAAGGCGACGATGTGACATTTGAAGTTGCTGACGGTCCTAAGGGTCCTAATGCAGTGAATGTTGCTCGTGCATAATACATTTATTCAATTTATTGAATAAATCAAAAGAAAAACAGCGGTCTTATGATCGCTGTTTTTTATTTGACTTTTTTTAAAAAAAATAGTATCATACCTCGTTAACATAAGTTAGCAACAACAACCACAAAAAACTGGAGGTTTTGCAATGAGTGTAAAATGTTACGACAATAATCTTAATATAGGCAGCAGTTGCATCATCGTAATTGATACTGTAAATAGTCCTACTGGCATTTGGTGGGGTACCATTACAACTAAGAATCCATGTGACGATTTGCCTATCTTTACAGCAAAAATAACAAATGGTCGTTTCAAAATGAATGATGATTCATTAAACCCGGGACCCATTCATTCCACTGAATGCAAAAATACTGTACCCAATGTAAACTATAGTATATTTCCAAATAACGAATTAACCCAAACATTGTTTCGACAACAGCAACAACTAGAGCAACGCTTCACGAGAGAAAAATATCGTGCTGACAGCTGGAAAACTATGCATGTGACTACGATAGCTCAACTTATTTCGCAGGGAGTAGAAAAGTGACGTAAAAGAATAACATTCTCAAAAGAATTTATTAGATAATTTCTAATGAATTCTTTCTTTTTATCTACCCTTTTAAACACAATAGCATCACAAGAAAATACAAAAAATCTCTCAGATAAAATGCCGAGAGATTTTTATTTGTTCTGAATTGTAATGATTATTTTATGCGTCTTCCTCACCACCTATAATTTCGTCTGCTACATTCTTTGGAACTTCAGCATAATGACTAAATTCCATTGAATAATTAGCTCGTCCTTGTGACATTGAACGAAGTTGTGTTGCATAACCAAACATCTCAGCAAGAGGAATTTCAGAATCAATCTCTTTAAGAATTGCCATACCTTCACCACGATCCCTCATTTCTTTGATAATTCCACGCTTTGAGTTTACATCTCCTACTACATCACCCATAGATTCTTCTGGTGTTGTAATCTGTACTGCCATAATTGGCTCCAACAATACTGGTTTTGCATTTCGTACAGCAGCCTTAAATGCCATAGAACCAGCAACCTTAAACGCTGACTCTGATGAATCCACATCATGGTAACTACCATCATAAAGTGCTACACCTATATCTACCATAGGATATCCAGCAATCACACCATTATTCATTGCTTCTTCAATACCTTGTCTTGCAGGCTTAATGTATTCTTGCGGAATTACACCACCTTTAATTTCATCTTCAAACTCAAATCCAGCACCTTGTTCAATTGGTGCAATACGTACCCAACAGTGACCATACTGTCCGCGTCCACCAGATTGTTTTACAAACTTTCCTTCTCCCTCTGCCTCTGTCGTAATTGTTTCACGATAAGATACTTGTGGTTGCCCAATATTTGCCTCAACACTAAATTCTCGCTTCAAACGATCTACAATAATATCAAGATGTAATTCACCCATACCAGAAATAATAGTCTGTCCAACCTCTTCGTCAGTATGCACACGGAATGAAGGATCTTCTTGTGCTAGTTTTCCAAGTGCAATACCCATTTTTTCTTGATCTACTTTTGTTTTTGGCTCTACAGCAATTGAGATTACAGGCTCTGGAAATTCAATTGATTCAAGTACTACCCTATTATCCAAATCACAAAGTGTATCTCCTGTATTTGTATTTTTCATACCAACCAATGCTCCAATTTCACCAGCATTCAATTCCTCAACTTCTTCCCGATCATTAGCATGCATTCGGAGAATACGTCCCACACGTTCTTTCTTACCACTCGCAGTATTATAAACATATGAACCCGCTGTCAATGAACCCGAATAAATACGAAAAAATACCAATTGTCCTACAAAAGGATCAGTTGCCACTTTAAAAGCAAGTGCAGCAAATGGTTCGTCATCAGAAGCTTTACGCTCAATCTCTATCTCAGAATCTTTTGGATCAGTTCCCATGATTGCTGGGATTTCATTTGGAGCTGGTAAATAATCTATAACAGCATCAAGCACTGGCTGCACACCTTTATTTTGAAGTGCAGTTCCTACAAATACTGGAATCATTGTATTTGCAATTACGCCTTTCCTAATTGCCGCTTTCAACTCATCTACTGTGAAGTCTTCCCCTCCTAAATATTTTTCCATCAAATCATCATCCTGCTCAGCTGCTTTTTCTACTAATTTCTCTCTCCATTCTTCTGCTTGCTCTTTTAATTCTTCTGGACAGTCACTTTCGATGACATTTTCTCCCATATCTCCATCAAAAGTAAGTTTTTTCATTGTCACAAGATCAACCATCCCTTCAAAATCACCACGCTCACCAATTGGCAACTGTGCAGCAATTGCATGTGGAGTTAATCGTGTATGAATTGATTCTAATGCTCTATCAAAATCGGCACCATCTTTATCAATTTTATTTATAAAACAAATTCGAGGAACTTTATATTTATCAGCTTGACGCCACACAGTTTCTGATTGTGGCTCTACGCCCTCTTTACCATCAAATACCACGACTCCACCATCCAATACACGCATGGAGCGCTCCACTTCAACTGTAAAATCAACGTGTCCTGGCGTATCAATAATATTAATTTGATAATCTTTCCAAAATGTTGTTGTAGCAGCTGACGTAATTGTAATACCACGTTCCTGTTCCTGTTCCATCCAATCCATTGTTGCTTCACCTTCATGCACCTCACCAATCTTGTGTGACATACCAGTATAGTAAAGTACACGTTCTGTTGTAGTAGTCTTACCTGCATCAATATGCGCGATAATACCAATATTTCGCAATTTTTCAATTGGGGTTTTCCTTGCCATAATTATTTTATAAATTAATTTAAATATTTTAAAATGTTACATAAATGTATCATACATTTATTACCTTGTCACTATTTTTTCTCTGATTGCTCTACATCAGTTTTTGTGCTTTGTATTAAATTTTCCAACTATTCCCCTGCAATATTATTTTTCATACTATTCTTAAACCACATTAAATTTGCAATAAATATAGCAATAAAAATAATTGTTGTGAGGAGCGGTATATCAATCACAATAAATCCCACAACAAACACTCCAAGTGTTGGGATAAAATACAAACTCAATACTGCCTTATATGCTGTCATATACGTATCCTTTATGTCAAAAATACGCATTAGGATGAATAACATAAAAGCCCACCAGAAAGCAAAAATTAATCTTGCAACAGCAAACCAAATGAACATAAATATTCCAATTGCAATTGTCAGAACAACAGCAAATGGAAAGAAAAAATATTTATCAATAAATACAATAATATCTTCTTTTGATATAGAAAAATCAGGATACTCAGCAAAAATGACTTGCGTTAATTCTGACTCATCCTTGAGGTATGCACGATCTCCCACGACAATAATTCCTCCTAGGTATTCATCTAAGGATGTAATGTCATATGCACTAGCTCCCGAGTCAATAATGATTACAAAACTTTCATCATATTCATATTGTATATTACTTGCACTAATCTCACGAAAAAATGGATCATCTAAATTCTGAGTTGTTAACTGCCCATCTGCAACAGTAATACGAGCATTATCTGGTACATTTTTATCAACACTATCAATAAGAGTATCATAAAAACCAAATAGAAAAAAATAAACTAAAACTGCCAAAATGATTGCTATAAGCGCATTTGAAACAATCCAAAATAATACAGTTGTTTTATTATCATCTTTTTTCCCAGCAAAAAATTTTGCTAAAAAATCCAATTTCCAAATATCAACAAATCGCTGCAATGCTTTTTTTATCATATTTTATTTTTATTTTTTAGATATTCTGCAATAGGTTAGTATTCTATAAAAATACTAACCCTACAAAATATTTATGCAAAATGTGCAAATGCTTTGTTTGCCTCTGCCATTCTATGTGTTTCTTCTCGTTTTTTCATTGCTGCACCTTCTTTTTCTGATGCTGCAATTAATTCATCTGCTAATTTTTCAGCAAAGCTCTTTCCTTTGCCTTTTCGAACAACTTCTCGTATCCATCGCATTGCAAGTGTTTGTCGTTTATCACCTACTACTGGTACTGGTACCTGATAGTTTGCACCACCTACACGACGAGATTTAAGTGCTACAAGTGGTGAAACATTTTTGATAGCTTGTTCAAAAACATTCAAACCACCTTTTTTAGTTCGTTCTTGAATAATATCAAAAGAATCATAAACTAATCGTTCTGCAGTTGAGCGTTTTCCATCCAAAAGGATTTGTCCAATAAAACGACCGACCAATAGATTGTTATACTGTGGGTCAGGTCGCCAGGACTTTTTAAAGGTTCGTTTACGTCTTGGCATAAAAGTAAAAATTTAAAATAATAAAGAATTTCTAATATATATATTTGAGTGCAATTCGAGATAAAAATAAATGAATGATTGAGACGTATGATTAATACGTCGATTGAATTTATTTATTTTTAGCGAAGAAGTGTGCCAAATAGATATATTTTATTCAGCTTTCTTTGCTCCGTATTTAGAACGACCTTGCTTACGGTCTTCTACTCCAGCACAGTCAAGCACACCACGTACAACGTGATAACGCACACCTGGAAGGTCCTTTACACGACCACCACGAATCATAACGATTGAATGCTCTTGTAAATTATGTCCTTCACCACCAATGTAGGCAGTTACTTCCATTCCATTTGTAAGCTTCACACGAGCAATCTTACGAAGTGCTGAATTAGGCTTCTTTGGTGTTGTTGTTGAAACTTTCAAACATACCCCACGTTTAAAAGGTCCTTGTGATTTTACAGGTTTATTCTTCAGTGTATTGAACACTGTTGTCATTGCCGGCGATTTGTTCTTTTTCACTTTACTCTTACGAGGCCGACGCTTCAATTGATTGATTGTAGGCACAATAATAACTGTTAATTTTAATTAAAACTTGTTCAACTTGTTCTGAGGCTACATACACCCCATTTTATAAAATTTTTATATTTTAGTGCAATGCAAGGCAACAATAAATAAATGATTAAAATGTGTAATCATACATTAATTGAATTTATTTATTTTTAACGAAGTAGTGTGCAAAATATAACAATTTTAAAGCAACTCTTTTGCTTATACCCCATTAAAAAAATATAAGCAAAAAATACTATTTCTCAATAGCTTCCCTATAATACAGACTTTTAGATAAAATGTCAAACAAACGTTATACCCCATAAAGAATGTCACTCAAGCCATTAGTGCATATCTCATAA
>JAOZNB010000057.1:0-5303 GCA_029933995.1 Candidatus Moraniibacteriota bacterium
TAACAAGTCCAACTTTCGGATATCCGAAAGTTGGACTTTACTCTATTTTAGTTCATTTCCGCTACTCTGCTTTCATCTAGCTAACTAAAAAGGTTTGGCCTTCGGTTATACCTATTGTGACCTAAAACCGAATGCCAGATCTTTTCCGTTTTTAAATTTTCAAATCAAAAAAATCCAATCCAGTATTAATTCTGGATTGGATTTTATTTTTTGTGTAATGTTTATTCTTGTACCAAAACTACACCTTCAATTACGATATCTTCAACTGGCTTGTCTTGTGCACCTACTTCTACTTCTTCGATTGCAGTTACTACATCCATTCCTTCTATTACCTCACCAAACACTGTGTGTTTGGTGTCGAGGAAGTTATTTGCTTTTGTGTTGATAAAGAATTGACTTCCGTTTGTTCCAGGTCCACTATTTGCTAGTGCGATTGTTCCTATGTTATTACTATTATTCTCGTGAATTTCATCATCAAATTTATAACCAGGACCTCCAAACCCTGTTCCTTCTGGGTCACCTGTCTGGATCATAAAGTCCTTGATAACTCTGTGAAAAATTACGTCATCATAATCTCCTTTATCTGCAATTGTACAAAAATTTGCTACTGCCACTGGTGCATTTTCGTTATCAAATGCAATTGTTATATCTCCCTTATTAGTTTTTAGGGTTGCACTTTTACAAGTCTGTGCAAAATCCATATTAATTTGCTCTGGTATATTACTCATAGTTTTTGATTGTTGTTGTGAATTATCATCTAATTGTTCAGTTGTTTCTTCTCCATCCATTACCTCCAATGCATCATTTAACTTTTCATTTTCTTTTTCTATCGCACTTGCAATATCCGCTTGTGATTCTTTGTGTACTTTTGCAAGTGTTTCTACATAACCCTTTGCTTTTACTGTTTCTTGTGCTGATTTATTTGCGGTTAATTCTTCTTGGTCACATCCAGACAATGCCACCATTGCACCACAGCAAAGCGTTATGGCTATTAGTTTTTTCATAATATTTCTACTATTAATTTTTAAATATATATTTACGTTCCAGTTCACTTATACCTTCACATGATATCATGTATGAATTTTGTGGCAAGATGTCTTTTATTTTTTCTGGCCACTCAATGATAACAAGTGCATGTTCATCACTAATAATATCATTCCACCCAAGTGACAACATATCATCTCCACCAATTCGATATGCATCAATATGATAAACCTTTTTAATTGTTTGTTTATCAATATCATACTCTTTCATTATAACAAATGTTGGTGAAGTATATGGACCCTCAGCACCAAGAGCTTTTAAAATTCCCTGTGTAAACGTCGTCTTACCACTGCCCAAATCCCCCTCAAGACACACAACCATACCACCACTAATGTCATTTTTTACAAAATCATTAGCAAGTTGTGATGTTTCTTCAAGTGTATTTGTTATAATACTTTTCATATTGTCTACAATACTGTATTTTTTATATAGGTGCAATAGTTTTTTGTATTATAGACGTTTGACAATATCCATGTGTATTGTTACTCTGTACTATCTACATTAAAAGAATTCGCTCATGTCAAAATCGGAAAGTGAACAATTTGAGAAACTTGTGACTGATAGTAACCATATACTTGTCTTATTACCAGAAAATCCACAAGGTGATTATTTTTGCACAGCACTTGCTATCGCAAATTTTTGTGATCTCAAAAGTATTAAAACTACTATTGCATTTATTGATCCTTATGAACAAATTTCAATGCTGAGTTTTTTACCAAAACCTTCAACAACAGAGATAATACATTCTATTGCAGGTTCCCGTGATCTAATACTTTCCTTTAATACAAAATATAATAAAATTCTTGATGTTAAAACTCAACAATCCTCTAATGAATTAAAAATTTATATAACACCAGAAAAAGGTATGATTGATTCACGTGACTTTTCTTTCTTGCCTGGTAAATTTCCTTATGACATCATCATAACTATTGGTGCAACTGACAAAGAGGCTATGGGTATATTGTATGAAGAAATACCTGATATCTTTTATGAATTACCTATTATTAATATTGATAATAAAAGTGCTAATGAAAAATTTGGGCAAGTGAATATAATAAATGCAGTTGCCTCATCAACATCTGAAATTGTCGGTGATCTTTTTGAGGATATAGATGCTAATAAACTATCATCTGCGTCTGCACAATGTATCCTAACTGGAATTATTAATGAAACTCACAGCTTCCAAAATCACAAAACCACTCCGCGAGCATTAACACTTGCAAGTAGGCTTATTGAATACGGTGCGAATCAGCAGACAATTATCAAAAATCTTTACAGAAATCTTCCCTTTTCACTATTACAACTATGGGGTCGTGCTATGAAAAATTTTACCACATCAAAATATAACAAAAAAACTGTTATTTCATCTCTTACCTATAATGACATTATCCAAACTGATGCAAAAAAGCATCATCTTTATTCAATACTGGAAAAAATGAAAGAAAATTATCCCTCTGGTCAAATTTTTATTTTACTTTATGAAGATGAAAATAAAGGTTTTACTGCACTCATTGATATGAATCGTTCAAATATAAAACTTCGTAAAACTGATACTGAAAATATTTCTCAACTGCCAAATAATATTTATAAAATTTCACTATCCACAAAAACAACTGACACTGCCACAAAAGAAGTTTGTGACTTTCTTTCTCCCTACTTAAAACAAATAAAATAAAAAGAAGTAGTATTATACTACTTCTTTTTTACATAGATATTTCTATGTAACTGGTTTTGAATTATCAATCACCCACTGAAAGAACTTATCCCTTGCTTTTTGATCTCTTTGTGTTGGAAAAGTTTTTGGTGCAAATACAAAACTAATGCACCAATCTTTTCTAACAATTCTCTTTGGCACTTGTCGTCTAGACAAAAATAATTCATCAGCCTTAGTAAATAAAATTTCCAGAGTTGGAAATGTATATTTTTCACCTTCACTTCGAATAATATATTCTACAACAATCACACCTGATTGTGTCCTTCTCCACCTATCATACATGTGTACCAATTTTTGCATTTTTTCCTCCCACCTTAAGTAATCAACAAATATTTCTGTACCTAGTATCATACACCACACTAATTACAATACAAATGCCTTTCTTCCATTTCATCACATCAAATGTTATACTAAAGAAAAATAATAAATCTACCATTGCTCTTGGAGCTGTGACAGGATAAAAAAATAATATGGTTATAAAAATACAAGAAAATAAATCTCAACAAGAAAATTTACATGCACGTGAAACTGAACGCACACTTGCACAAATGCATTCTAAAGGTCAAGAAGAATTTGCTTCACACACAGCAAAGCGACTTGGACTACCTTATGCTGACTTAAATATTACACCTGTATCTAGTGATGACATTGCTCTTATTTCTGAGGAAGAAGCTATAAAATATAATGTTGCAGTATTTCATCGTACAGGACGAACTTTAAAAATTGGAACACCTACCCCTGAAAATAGTTCATTGTCAGAATTTCTCGTTTATATGAAAGATAAGAAAGGTTGGACAATTGAACTATTTGTTGTATCTGAACAATCTTTCGACAAACTTTTACATCAATATAAAAGTGCTTATTTTATCGACTCTGTTGATACTATGAGACTAACACTCTCAGGAAATGACTTACAAGAATTTGAAGAGGGTCTTGGTAAACTTTTAAAACTACAAGACAATATCGATGCAATACCTACAACTGAGATATTGGGTATCTTATTTTCTGGAGCCTTAAAACTTGGTGCAAGTGATATCCACATTGAGCCACAGCGTGAAATGATTCGCATTCGATATCGTATTGATGGTGTTTTGCAAAAAATTATTGAAATTCCGGAACACACCTACAAATTGATTATTAATCGCATCAAGCTAATGAGCAAAATGAAGATTAATATCCAAGATCAAGCACAAGATGGTCATTTTTCATTTGATGTTGACCCTGATACAAAAGTTGATGTCCGTGTTTCTACAATTCCAGGTAAAAAATTTGAAGGAATCGTAATGCGTTTACTTCGTAGTGATAGTGTTACAGTTGATATTAACAGTCTTGGCTTAGAAGGAAAAGCATTTGAAGACGTTCAAAAAAATATTGTAAAAAATGCAGGAATGATATTAACAACGGGCCCTACTGGTTCTGGTAAAACAACGACACTTTACACACTTATAAATCACATCAAAACACCTGAAACAAAAATTATTACAATTGAAGATCCAATTGAATATCAGATTGATGGAATTTCACAGACGCAAGTGTCAAAAGATCGTGGTTATACATTTGCAAAAGGATTGCGTGCTATCGTACGTCAAGATCCAGATGTTGTATTAGTTGGTGAGATTCGTGACGATGAAACAGCAGATGTTGCTGTAAATGCTGCTCTTACAGGTCATCTTGTACTTTCAACTCTTCACACAAATAATGCTATTGCTACAGTTCCTCGTCTCATGGAACTTGGCGTTAAACCAACTCTTATTCCATCGGCTACAAATCTTTTTATGGCACAACGACTTGTGCGAAAACTCTGTACACACTGTAGATCAGAATATGAACCAGCCAAAGACACAATTGACATGCTCATGAAAATGATTGCTCTCATCTCTCCAAAAGCAAAGCTTGAAGTTCCTAAAAATATTACAAAAATTTATCGTGCTGTTGGTTGTGATAAATGTAATAATACAGGCTACAAAGGTCGTATTGGTATTTTTGAAATATTGACAATGTCTGCTAAAATTGAACAGATGATTCTCGATATGGCCAGTGAAACGGACATGATGAAAGAAGCTCTTGAAGAAGGCTATGTCACAATGACACAGGATGGTGTCCTCAAAGCTGTTAGTGGCATTACATCTTTTGAAGAAGTAATGCGTGTCACAACAGAAGGTGAATTGATAGAATCTTTATATGATAGTTTAATGTCACAATCACTGTCTCGAGGTATTTTTGTAGGTCATTCAACACAAGAATTTGCCACGAATAATGCTGCCGATTTTGATGCTATGAATAAAGCTGTAAATGAAGCTGAGGACAAAGATGTTCTACCTATGATTTTATCTTATGGAGCAAGTTTAAAATCTAGTGATGTTCACATCGAACCTCAAGAAAAATACGTTGATGTTCGTATGCGTATTGATGGTGTCTTGCAATCAATTGCAAAATTACCAATCATTAGTTATCCCCTACTTCTAAGTAAAGTAAAAATTATAAGTAATATTCCTACCACAATACGACAAGGTGTTTCAGATAGTCGTTTCCGTATTATGTATGA
>JAOZNB010000057.1:5403-8389 GCA_029933995.1 Candidatus Moraniibacteriota bacterium
ATATTACAAACACAAATTGACAAAGAGGCTGGTTATACATTTGGTACAGCCTTACGAGCCCTATTACGTCAAGATCCTGATGTACTATTAGTTGGTGAGATTCGTGATGAAGAAACCGCCTCAACAGCCGTCAATGCAGCACTTACTGGTCATCTCTTAATTTCATCTCTACATACAAATGATGCTATTGGTGCAATACAACGTCTAATTAATTTAGGGGTTAGCACAGATGATTTAACGACTGCCACAAATGCTTTTATCGCTCAGCGACTTGTACGTGTGTTATGTAGTTGCAAAAAAGAACAAGTAATTCCAGATACTGACAAAACAATTATTATGAGCGTGCTTGAAAAAATTTCAGAAAAAGTAACTATTTCAAAACCACAAACAGACAAGGTGTTTATACCTGGTAAATGTGATAAGTGTAATGGCATCGGCTACAAAGGACGTACTACCATTAGTGAAGTATTTATCATGGATGATGACTTGCGAGAAATGATTGCTCACCATACACTTGCACCAGAAATAAGAAAAAAGGCCATAGGAAATGGCATGCTCACGATGGAGCAAGATGCAATTCTCAAAGTACTTGAAGGTGTAACAACGATGGAAGAAGCAAGGAGAGTAACTACTTTATAAAAAAGAAAAAGCTTTGTACCATTTAGTACAAAGCTTTTTTGATTTGCCTATCTAAAAATTAGTTTGCTGGCATAGCACTTACAGATGGAACGGCATTGCCCATGATAACAGTCACATCTTCCTTTTCAGCAATAACCTTAATCAAGTTGGCCTGATTTTCAACAGCTTTTCGCTGAATATATTCAGAAACAGTCATTTTCATCTTGTCCATGTATGCCTGATCAGCTAATGCTGCCTTATCTTCTGCTTTAGCTCTTTCAACTTCCGCGGCAGCTCTCACTTTTTGTGTTTTTTTACGTTGTTTTTGTGCAGCTGTTCTCGCTGATTCAGTAAGAACTTCATCTGGAGGTGTAATACCACCGATTGATACACTTAGCACGTCATATTCAGCACCAACAGCTTTAAGTAGCTCTTCAAAATCAGCCTTAATGAAACACTGACTTTCATTCAACTTATCAACATCAAGTCGAAGCTCATCCGCAGAACATTTACGAACAACATTTCGCTCCACGGTACGATAATCCTTTTTGACAGCATTTATATACCAATCAATACCAAGTTTCTCATACACACGTGGAGATGCTCCCTTGCGTAATTGCACTTTTGAATAAATCCTGAAATCCATCTGGACATTATCACTGGATGGTATATCAGTAAATGTTTCCGGCAGAGTAACTGGAGTTGTTCCAAAAATAATGACGGTATCTGCTGGCCATACGAAATGCCGACCTGATAATAAAGCTTCTTTCTTTATTTCAGCATCACCGAAGAAATATGGTTGACTGACATAAACTCCTTCTTCTGTCGGAGCAACTGTAGTTAAATTAGATGTATAGAATGGTATAATACCAACAATACCAATAACAACAATAATACCACTTGCAATAAACCATCCTTTTTCAATTCTCATTATTTTGCCTCCCGTGCAAATTGAGATTTATTTTCCTGTTGAAGTTGAGTAGCCTCAACCGCCTTTTTTGATTAAAACTTTGATTGAATCATTGGGATTGTCATAGCAGCAAATAATGCAAGAATTGCAATAACGATCATCAGCTCAATCAATGTAAAACCACCTCTTTTATTCATCCAGATCTCCTTTATGTTAAAAAACATATTTAATATTTTCACCTTCTGAAGATCCGTTCCTCAGAATATTGCCTATAAATAAAATACATGCAAACAACATTCTAAATAGATCTTTTCATAATAAAAAAACACCTGTTAAAACTGGTGTTTTTCTTCTTGATATCCTTAAGTCTGTAGACACCCACTACCTCCTTTTAAAACCGTAGGCAGCATACCCGCAAGGTCGATGACTCATGCGGGGAGAAGAAAAATCGAGGAGAGCCGCAGCCGAAACCACAAGAACCCGATCTGGATTATAACTTCCGTATGAGCTTAAAAGATAGTAAAGCCCATAATATGCCTACAGACATAAAAATACCAAATTATAAAAGATTGTGTCGAAATATAGGTTTTTTAAAGCCTTCCTTATTCGACTTATTATCTTAGCATACCTTTGAATTCTTGTCAAGTGGTGTTACAATATGATATGCAAGTGATTAAAAAGACTTTCACATTAATACTAAACATCTGATATGACACTTATAACACATGAACAACCTGATGACACTTCTGAAATTGAAGATTTGGATGATGCTTCGACTTCTAGTGAATTTACTATTGATTATACTCTCCGACCACAACAACTCGAGGACTATGTAGGTCAAGAAAAAATTAAAAAACAACTCAAAATATTTCTTGCAGCAGCTAAAAAACGAGGTGAGCCTCTTGAACACATTTTACTTTATGGACCTCCCGGACTTGGCAAAACTACTCTAGCCAACATCATTGCCAGAGAGATGAATGTGAATATCAAAACAACATCTGGACCAGCAATTGAACGTGTGGGTGACCTTGGTTCAATTCTTACAAATATGCAAGATGGTGATGTACTTTTTATAGATGAAATTCATAGACTTAATAAATCTGTAGAGGAAGTTCTTTACCCTGCTATGGAAGACCACAAACTTGACCTCGTAGTTGGTAAGGGTCCTAGCGCTCAAGCACTGCAAATTGATTTGCCTAAATTTACACTTATTGGAGCAACAACTCGCATGGGCACGCTAACTGGACCTCTTCGCGATAGATTTGGTGTAATTCACAGACTAGAATTTTATAATCAAGATGACATTGAAAGTATTTTAACTAGAAGCGCTTCAATCCTTGAATGCAACATTAATAACAGTGGTGCTAAGTGCCTCGCCAAAGCATCCAGACAAACCCCACGTAAAGCAAATAGACTTCTCAAGCGTGCACGTGATTGGGCAGATGTACATGAACATAC
>JAOZNB010000058.1 GCA_029933995.1 Candidatus Moraniibacteriota bacterium
CTTTTGCGTTAGAATGGAATTTCATTTGAGGTATCATCTTGCGTTGGAGAAGACTTTTTCTTTCCCATTTTTTTATTTTATGATATAATAAAAATATAATTATATAATAAATAAATATATGGATGAAATAATGTCAGATGATATGCCAATTCCAGAGCTTTATATGGATGAGATGACAGAAGAAATGATGGAAGAAATGATGATGGAAGTGGGTTATGATGATGTGCCAATGGGCGATTACGGAACAACTGCAGATTTGGACGGGGCAGCTGTGGCAGGTATTTTTGGGAGTATAATACTCATGTTTGTTGTGATGTTTGCAGTGATGGCTGTAATGATAGTTGCTTTTTGGAAAATCTTTACAAAGGCAGGTGAAGAGGGTTGGAAATCTTTGATTCCATTTTATAATACATATGTCTTGTTGGAAATTTCAGGAAAGCCTGGCTGGTGGTTAGTATGGTTTTTTGTTCCAATTGCAAATATAGTTGTTATGATTATGATGTATGATGGTTTAAGTAAATCGTTTGGCAAGGGTATAGGCTATACGCTTGGACTTATATTTTTGTCTCCAATATTTTTCTTGATGTTGGCATTTGGATCTGCAAAACATGTTAAATCTTCTGACGGAGGAAATGATACAAATATTCCACCACAAAATTCAACACCACCACAGGGAATGCCTACACAAACATCTCCGCAAACACCTCAACAAGTTACAAAACAAACCTCACCACAAAATCCAGGACAACCAACAGTTTAAATAGGTTGATTAATCTTTTGAAAAACTGTCTCAATGAGACAGTTTTTTGATTGTAATAATATAGCAAAAATATATAAATTATGCTATACTTTTTCTAATGAATAAATTTTTTATTACAATATTTGCACTTTCGTTTACTGGAGCATTCTTAGCGTTCTTTGCATTTTCTAGTGCACAACCAGAAAAAGTTTTGAGTGTATCAAATATTCAACATCAACAAGAAAAAAAAGTTGAGGTAATAAGTGAAGTCATTACTGACAAAGAACCTGTGCAAATTCTTTTTGGTGGTGATATGATGTTTGATCGATATATGCGTCAGACAGGTGAAAATAAGGGGTATAAATATATTATATCTGATATGACAGATTTATTTAATGAGGTTGATTGTGTTGTAGCAAATCTGGAAGGTCCTGTGACAGATAATACTTCAGTGTCTGTTGGTTCAGAATTTGGTTCACCAAATAATTATCGGTTTACATTTGACTCTGCTAGTGTAGAAATGTTACAGAAAAACAATTTTTGTGCTGTTAATATTGGTAATAATCATATTGGTAATTTTGGAGTAGAGGGAGTTGTACAAACAAAAGAATTTGTGCGTGCAAATGGTGTACATTATTTTGGGGATACTGGAATTGAAGATGAACAAAGATATTTTATACAAGATTTTGATGGTGTAAAAATTGCATTTGTGAATTATAATCAGTTTACAAAAAATGCATTATCACATACGTTGGATGATATGAAAAGCATAAAAGATAATTCAGACTTTGTTGTTGTATATACGCATTGGGGCGAAGAATATAAAACACAATCACGTGAAAATGAGCAAAATATTGCACATCAGTTCATTGATGTAGGCGCAGATGTAATCATTGGTTCACATCCTCATGTCGTTCAAGAAAAAGAAGTATACAAAGGTAAAACAATTTATTATTCTCTAGGTAATTTTGTATTTGATCAATATTTTTCTAATGAAACTAAAAAAGGTCTCTTAGTTCAGGCTACTTTTGATACTGATAATGATACAATTATATTTGAAGAACATGAAGTAAAATTAACACCGTCTGGCAATACATTACTAATACGATAAATTATTTTATGGATTACAAAAAACTTGAAAAATTGTTAGAAGAAAATAATCAGCCTGCATTTCGATTTAAACAGATTACAAAATCTGTTTTTTATGATGGTGTGGGTAGTTTTGATGAAATTACAACTATTTCAAAAGATTTGCGAAAAATGTTAAGTGAAGAATTAAGCAGTTATCCATTTACTGTAAAAGAAGTTGTTGTTTCTGGTGATAAGAGAGCTATAAAAGCTTTATTTGAGCTTAGTGATGGTAATGTCATAGAGTCTGTGCTTATTTCTCCAAAGCCAGAGGTTTGGTCCGCATGTATTTCATCACAGGTTGGCTGTGCAATGGCATGTGATTTTTGTGCTACAGGTAAGCTGGGACTTGGACGTGATCTAATTAGTGATGAAATAGTTTCACAGGCTGTTTTTTGGCGAGGATATTTGCGAGAAAATAATATAGCGGGTACATATACAAATATTGTATATATGGGTATGGGAGAGCCGTTTATGAATTGGGAGCATGTAAAAGAGAGTATCGAAGTGCTAACGGATGAAAATTTGTGTAATTTTCCCAATCGTGGATTGTCAGTATCAACTTCTGGCGTTGTGCCAGGTATTGAGAAATTTGCAGATACTTTTGGACAGATTAATTTGGCAATTTCACTACATTTTGCATTTGACGAGAAACGAGACAAATATATGCCAGTAAATAAGGCCTATAATTTAGAGAAACTTAAAAAGTCACTTCAATATTATTTATCAAAAAATAAAAGAAGATTGTTTATAGAATATATAATGCTTGATGGAATAAATGATAGTAATGAAGATGCAATAGCACTTACAAAGTATCTTAGGTTAATAGGTGATAAAAAGTTGATAATTGTTAATCTGATAAAATATAATTCAATTGATGAGGGGTTTGTGCCATCAACGGCTGGAAGTGTTCAAAGGTTTAAAGAACTGGTCAAGAGAGGTGGAATAGCTTGTACAATTCGTAAAAGTATTGGTGATGATATTCATGGTGCTTGTGGACAGTTGGCAGGTAAAAATAAATGTTAGTATATTTTCTTAGTGGATGTTTTTAATAAATCCTAGTATAATGAAGATGTTAGATAATTAATTAATAAATAAAGATATGGAGTTTTTAGAAGAAGCAGTAACCTTTCCGCTTATTGGAGATAATTTTCCAGAGTTGGACGTTCAAACAACGCATGGTAATATGAGTTTGCCAAAGGACATGAAAGGAAAATGGTTTGTATTATTTTCACATCCTGGAGATTTTACACCAGTGTGTACAACAGAGTTTGTTGCTTTCAATAAGAGATATAACAAATTCAAAAAGCTCAATACAGAATTAGTAGGACTTTCTATTGATCAAGTATTCTCACATCTTAAGTGGACGCAGTGGATCAAAGAAAATTTAAATGAAACAATTAAATTCCCAATTATTGCTGATGGCATGGGGGCGGTTTCAGAAGAGCTTGGAATGATTCATCCTGGAAAAGGTGATAATACTGTACGAGCTGTATTTATTGTTGATGCAAAAGGCATTGTTCGTGCAATTATGTATTATCCACAAGAAGTTGGACGTAATGTTGATGAAATTTTGCGAACGGTAGAAGCATTACAAATATCAGATAAAAATGGTGTAGCAACACCAGAAAATTGGCCAAATAATGAGCTTTTTGGTAAAGATGTTATCATTCCTCCAGCAGCAGATGAAAAAACTGCAAAGGCACGTATGAAGCAAAAAGGATGCCTTGATTGGTGGTTTTGTCATAAGAAACTTACTAAGAGAAAATAAAATATTTTTTCAAAAAAGTCGTTCATGATAGAACGACTTTTTTTGATTATTTATTGCTGTTTTTCATTAAATGCAGTATCATCAAATTATGAAGTAATAATTTATCTTTTGGTCTATGACAAAGAAACAAAGCAATATTCTCGTGAGGAGTTTGAGTTTATTTGCGATTATTTTTATGACAATGTCAATCATTGGTATAACAATGTATCACAGTATACTTAATGAAAATTTATATAAAGATGCACTGGCTAAATCAGAAATTTATACAATTGTTGTAGATATTGTTGAGCGTAATATATCAGAATCACTTGTTGCATGGGAAAAGAATTTGGTAAATGAACTTATTCCAGGGGATGCATTTGGTAATAATAAATTGATCAGTGGCGCATTATTATTTGTACTTAATACCGTAGTAGAACAACAGACACCAGAACTGGTATCAAGTGTATTTGAAAAAATTGGTCTTGCTGAAGTATTTCAAAATGTTGTAGAAAAATCAATTGATCGTGATATTGCATGGCTCAAAGGAGAGCATCAAGCACATGAAATGTTTTCGTATATTCCAACTCCTGAACAAATTGAAAGTTTGAAAGGCGGTACATTTACACAATTATTGGATGGTGTAATAAAAAATGCTGTTGGTATAAATGCACTTGATGAATGCACAAGTGATGCAGAAATTAATACAAATATTACCCATATTAATGAGGGCAATGTAGATAATGTTACATGTACATCGCCACAGATTGATAGATTACTAGATGAACAATTGGCTAATTCAAAGATCAATACAGTTATTAATAAGGTTGGAGGTGGTGCAGATACAATTGCACAAGGCTCACAAGTTAATGCACTGCTAACTGATATTTTTGAATTTAGTTTAACGGTTGCAAATATTAAACAGGGAATGTTGGATATGCGTTCAACAATACATAATATTTTGACAACATCATATGTAATACTAGGACTTTCTCTAATAGCTGGAGGATTTGCAATATTTTTGCAAAAGAAGGAAAAAAGATTGAGAGAGTCAGTAATTATTGTTTCTTCATCTGGTTTATTGATACTTGCTGCTACAGGATTATATTATTTGATGTTCTCACGCTTTTTAGTAAATGCAATTCCGCTAAATACAGTTACATTTAGCACAAACGCGCTTACAAGCGCAGAAGGGGCATTACTTGCAAATAGTTTACGGTTTATCTTGGATTATATTGTCACTGGGATTATATCACTTACGTTTAAGGTGGGTATCTGGATTTCGTTACTTGGACTTGTTATGTATGCGGGACTTAGGTCGTACAAACATAGAGTAGTGATTAAAAAGCAGTTTGATAGAATATATAAGAAATAACTCTACATAGTGTAAATAAAAAACAGGCTTTAATATAGCCTGTTTTTTATTTGTGTGAGTTTTGGTTAGGTTAGTCTGCCTATAAGCTACTACAGCAAAACATAAAGTAATAAGGATATATTTCAAAATAAAAGATATCTTTAAAGATATCTTTTATATGGTCATTAATTATTTTTTGAGATTAATCTTTTTGATGAAGTCTGTCTTTGTATATATCAAGTAGAGCTAGGAATATTATTACAATGATAGGTCCATAGAATAGTCCAAAGAAACCAAAAGCAAAAATACCACCAATTGCTGACAAAATAGTAACAAGTTCAGGTACTTGTGTTTGATTACCTTTAAGAAGTTTTGCTCTTACTATATTATCTGCAAAATTCATAACAATAAGTCCGTACAATCCCATAATTGTAGCAGCTAGCCAGTCACCTTGTAAGGCAAATATAATTGTAGCAGGAATCCAAATAAGAGATACACCAATAACAGGTAAAAGAGATACAATTCCAGTAATGACAGCCCAAAAAACAGCACTTTCTACTCCGAGTAGTGCAAGAATAAACCACATAAGAAAACCATCAACAATTGGAACAACTATAACACTTATAGATAATTTTTTTGTGATAGCAGCAAATCTATCAATAAAGTAATCGCTTTCAGTGGGAGAAAGAGGCATTATTTTTTTTAATGTATCAAGAACATTTTCTTTTTCGGGAAAGAAAAAAGTGAGAAACAATAAGAATATACCAAATTCAATGAGTAATTTCATACCATTACTTGCAATATATAGAGCTGCACTTGTTAACATTGACACAACTGCTAACGTAGCATCGTGAGCAATTTGTTCTAAATTTATTGTATTTGATTCGTTTAGTGCAGGAAATATTTCATTTGTAACGAATGTTGTAATTTGTATACCGGCTTCAGTAACTGAAAAGTCTTGCAATAGACTGGTGAAAAAAGCAATACCTTGATTTATTGCTATTATTCCTACAATAGATAGTGGAATTACTAATATGATGATGAAAAATACCATAGCCGTAAATGAGGCAAGCATTTTAATACGAAGTTTTTTAGCTAGCCATACATATACAGGATAAAGAACAATTGTAACAACAAATGCAATAAAGAACATCCCAAGATATTGTTGTGTAGAAATGAATGCAGCAAATCCAAATACAGAAAGAAAAATAAAGAATCCTATCATGCGGTAACGTTCCGTAGTTGTGATAGGTGATTGCTGTTTGGTAGGATTTTTTGTGGTAGTAGACATATAGATTATTTTTTAAAATTAACACGTTCTTGGGCTCGTTTTTCTACCCTTGCTTCTCTTTGTGCAATGTAGCTGGAACCAATATAACCAAAGGCACCAAGTGTTATTGTAACGCCAATGAGCATATAGAGTGCAGCGATAACCCTATTGGTATCTGTAGTTGGTGTAAAGTCGCCGTAACCCACTGTTGTAAGTGTTGTTACTGAATAATAGAAACTTTGTGCATATGTCCAGTTTTCAATTGCATGAAATAGAATTGTACCAATAATAATCCATGATAATACAATCATTGCTGCGACAGAACCACTTTTAGTCAGTTTTTCTTGTGTCATAATATTTTTTTATTAATTAATATAAAATTAAAGTAATGGTGCAAGAAGTCTGCATAGGGAATTACGGAATTTAATAATTTTTTTCGTATTTTCGTATTCTTCCAGAGTTAATTCTGTACAGTTTTTCATGTCATTGATAAAATCCTGCTCCAATTCTTTGGTTGTTTGCGCATCATAAATAACTGTATTTACTTCATGTGAGGTATTGAAGCTGCGAAGATCTAAATTTGTTGTACCTATTGTACAGAATTTTTCATCAACAGAAATTGTTTTGGAGTGTATAAAGCCTGCATTGTAATGATAAATTTTGACACCAGCTTTAAGGAGCTCTTCAAAAAAAGAATAAGCAGCCCAATAAGCAACTTTTTTATCAGGAACTCCTGTTACCATTATTCTAGTATCAACTCCGGAAAGAGCTGAAAGTTTTAATGCTTCAAAAATTGTTGCATCAGGTACAAAATATGGAGATTGTATAAATACTTTTTCATCAGCAGCTGTAATCATTGAGAAAAAAAGTTGTTTAATGGTCGATTCTTTTGAGTCTGGTCCAGAAGCAAGAATTTGAATGGGTAAGTGTTGTTGTAGAGGTTTTGGCATAGTAAAATATTTCTCTTTAAATAAAGACGTGCCAGTGATGGCTTTCCAACCATATACAAAAAGAGATTGTAGAGCTAACACTGCTTCACCTTCTATACGAATTGATGTGTCACGCCATGATTCATACATTGGCTTACCATCAATATATTCTTGCCCCATATTCATACCACCAGTATAAGCAATCTGACCATCAATTATAACAATTTTGTGATGATTGATGTTATTTAAGGTAGTAAATTTTGAGTGTGCCATTGAGTTAAAAAAAGGTACAATTTCAATTCCAGCATTTCGCAATTCTTTTAGATATTTACGACCTTTCATGAGCAATAAAATACTTCCAGCTGGATCAAACATGATGCGTATTTCTACACCATTTTTTACACGATCAAGTAAAATATCTTTGATACGATTTGTCAGTACGTCATCACGCCAAATGAAATACTCCATGTGAATATATTTTTTAGCTTGTTTGAGATCTTGTTCTAATGCTGGGAATTTTTCACTACCATTTTGTAATATTTTCACGTCATTATAGTGTGTAAATAAAGATTCATCAAAACTAGCCAATAAATCAATTAGTCGTTTATTGTCACTCATTGTAGTTTCTTTTAATTCTGTGATTATTGCTTTTTCTTTATCGCGAATTGGGTTTACAGCAGTATTTAATTCTGTAGTAAGCTCTTTGCTAAAGACTTGTTTTTTTTTGGAATGAACACGCCAATTACGTCCAAAGAAGATATATATCAAAAAACCAAAAATAGGTAAAAGCATAAAGATTAAAATCCATGAAAATGTTGATTGAGCATCACGATTTTCCATGATAATAAAAATGATAACGCTAAATAAATATATATAAAAAAGTAGTTGAAAAATTATTGCAAAATCTATAAGGAAGGTTTCCATAGCATTAGTATTATTGAGTTAAATATACATGTAATTATATATCAAATAAGGACTTTTGTCACTAGTTATTAGACATAATAAAAAAAACGATAACATTGTTAAATATTATCGTTTTTTCAATCAATTTGTGATAGTTTATCTTAGAATTTATAATACTAAACAACTGAATTGTATAGCAAGTT
>JAOZNB010000059.1 GCA_029933995.1 Candidatus Moraniibacteriota bacterium
TAAAGTTACTGGACTAAAGTCCAGAGTTTTAGACTCGCGGCTGGAACAATAAATTGGCATACCACTATTTGCAAATTTTTCAACTTTAATCTCTATTAAGTTTGCTCCCAAAGAAACTACACGATACACTTCGTCCATATTTCTCACAGAGAACCCAACTCTTTGAACATTGTTCCATTCCATGACTTACACCTCCATGAATATTTTTGTTAAATAACGATTTATTTTTTACTATAAAAAAATAATATATAAGAATATCATTTTATATAGCACAAGTCAATGTCATATCAATGACAGTTTTTACTCACATTTGTCATTCCTGCGTCAAGATGAACTGTGTAGCAAAACAAATGAAGAAAGGAGTATTCTTACGACTATTCTGAATTTGAAGCGTAGTAGAGGGATGCCCTGAGTTGAAGGCAGGCATGACAAAAGCTGCTATACTTTTTCATTACAATTTTAAATCCTTGCAATATATTATATATTGCAAGGATTGTTTTACTATTGTAATAACATATTTTTTAATTCTTGCACTTTAACTAAAGCATCTGGTGCAAATGATAATACTAGTTGTTCATGATTAAATATAAATAAATAATCAAGTGATTCTTTGCCGCCAGCATCCAGAGTATAACTACCTGCATCACATCTGTAAAAAATTGTAAGTAGTTCAAAAAAATCCTCTTTATCCATCTCAGTACGAATTACTAAACGATTAATCCTTTGAGCTGTTACATCTATATCTATATTACCGCGAATATATTCACCTAGAGAATCTTCCTCTATAAGTGCCACTACGATATTTTTATATTTTTTTGAAATTGCTAAAGTATTAAAAATATCTGTCATCATAGATATGGTATAAATGTGTTGTTCACTTTTATTACCATGAGCAATTGCTTTTGGTTTTCCGATATCATGCAATACCAACATCAAACGAAATATTCCTCTATCAAAATTAACTGGCAATCGTTTACCACAAAAATATCGCTCAAACTGTTGCATCATCATAACAGTATGTTCACCGATAGTATAACCTTCCCACACGCCAGCATCAGCAGAGTAAATTTCACCCAAATCAACTGACAAAAACTGTACCAATTTTTCTGGTACAAATTGTTCATCATATAACACTTTATCTAATTCCTTTTTTGTAAACTGTAAATTTTTCATAAGATATTCTCCTAAATTAAAATTCTCTTGCAAATATTATTGCAAGAGAGTTGTGTTTATCTACAATTACTACAGACAATTGCCTGTGCAATTTTCCACTCTCGCCTTTTGTATTCACGGTCAAATCTCAAATCATACTTCACCATGTAATACAACTCTTTTGCACGCTGAGAAAAGTCAGCTCGCAACATTTTGCATTTCATTTTCTTATTCTCCTTATATCTTGACGTAGTGGACGGACATGTCCGTCCACTACATTTCATTTAATCTACAAGACCTTCTCTACGAAGCTCAAAGCGTTCTACACCCGGAATTCCGAGCTCTTTGTGTCTTGTTGCTTTTTCGATTACTCGTGCAAACATTATTAACTGCACTTGTTCTCCCGTGTATTCAAGTTCAGAAATAAGCATCTCTTCATCAAGTTCTTCTCTGGAACCTCTAATAACTTCCAAATCTAAGTCTTGTTTAACAATCCAAGCAATATTTCCCTCACGTTTCAAATCACCATAAGACAATTGAATATTAAAGCCCATATTCTGCGCCCAAAATGTAAGCTCATCCTCATCATTATGAGTATCCCCATTAGCATTGAGATCAGCAGATGGAGTCTTCTGAGCAATTCGTACAAAAATCTTTGCACCATACACTTCACCAAACCACAACGCAACCTGTCTAACTTCAACTTTCATGAGTCCAACGAGAATATTATTATCCACCGCGCCATCACCAAACTTATCGTAGTACCGAAAGATCAGATCTTCCTCAGCATTGCCTGTTCCATATATCCGTCCACTACCATTATCAGCAATTTTGGACAGTAGCCCAGCAATTGGAACTGCAGCTCGAGATTTGAAAGATGCATAACCGCCCTCCCAACCATTTTCTTTGGAGTCAGTAGTACCCTCATCAAACCATTCATCACCATCAGCCAATGCTTGTTCTTTTAACTGACGAAGTATTTCATCATACATCGGATTTGCATCAACAACTCTCAACTTAAATCCCAGAACCTTTTGTAATTCCCTCACATCAACAAGATGTTTTGGATTACTACGAAGATCTCTATACATTGCCACAACATTCTCTGGACCAAATGTCCGACAAAGAATTGTCACAACTACCGCAGAATCAACGCCACCAGAAAGTGACACATACACTTTTTTGCATCCTACACCAAAGTCTCGTGCTCGCTTTTCCAGATACTGCACTGTTTGTTCAACTGATTTTATAAACATGATGTACTCCCATTTAATAATTTGATTGTAGAGATGCGATTAATCGCGTTTCTACAGATTAATTTTTTTATTTGTTATAACGCCGTTGTTCAAAATTTTCTTTAGCATCAAAACAAATCGATGTACTATATCTACTTGGCACAATCTTCACATTACGCACTTCACAAAATAACTTATTATCAGTGACAGCAATTGCATTTCCACGTACAACTTCAATTTGAATCTCTCGTTGCAAAACTGTTGCCTGCAATCTATTTTGAGTACAAATTCCAGTTACACACCAAAGTTTACTACCCAGAGGCAAAATTGTTCCTCCCGCAGTATGATTATACGCAGTTGAGCCTTGTGGCGATGCAACTATCAGTCCATCACCGGATACAAACTCGTCCTTGTACTCCAAAGTATTTAACTTAACTTCTACAATGCCCGTTGGATCAACTGATTTTATGTAAATATCATTAAATGCTATTCCATTTTTTAAACCCTTTTCAGTTTCTATGTACGCTCGCATTCCACGCTCAGCAAAAGTATTCCACTGAGTATTTTGTAATTTTGCATATAACTGAAATGGCGTTGTCAATGTACGATTGAGTAAAAAATTAACACTTCCAAACCCAATTCCCACAAAAGGAATGCTTCTCTTATAATATTTACGCTGTGCACCCAAGAGAGTTCCATCGCCTCCAAGTACAACAATTACTTCGGGATTATCGTAATTTTCCTCTACACCAAGTGCAACAAGTTCTTTCCAAAACTCTCGGACACCCTTTTGTCTCCCTAAAATTGGTAATACTTTCATAATATTTTCTCCCTTGGTCGCCGTAGCTTTAGCGAAGGCTGACCTTATATAATTGTTAAATAACATTTCAACCTCACATGAATACAAATTTGTATTTATATTCATGTGTAGTTGTATGTAGTGGTAGAACATTGTTCTACCACTACACTAAAATTTCAATATTTTAGTAATGTAGAGACGCATTGCAATGCGTCTCTACACAAATTAATACACACACTTTTCATCAAGAGTCACATCATAACCAAATAGTTTCTTATTGCGAGTGATAGCTTGATCATCTCCAATTGCTTTGGCAATATTGTCACTGAGCTTCACAGCATCATTTCCACCCGCTTTCACAAGTTTCATGACAATGGAAAGTGGTTTCACAAATCCAGTATCATTACTAAAATTTGTACCCCAACCAAATAACACGTTAGTTTTATCACCAAACTCACCATAGAGCTCCAGCATCTTCCCCGCATTGAGTCCATCACTAAAAAATAATGTCTTATCAGCAGGATTGATGCCGAACCGCTTCCACATGGCAAATACCATATTTCCAAACTCAACTGGGTCACCAGAATCCTGACGAAATCCATTTGCCTGGTAAGCAAGTTTTGCAGGAATATTATCTAGAAACTGTTTGGAACCAAAAGTATCTGGAAGTATAATTCTGAGCGGATCATCAAAAAGTTCAAACCACTTTTCAAATACTTCATATTGAGAATTCCATGCCTTCTCACTACTTTCATGCCACCGCAGAGCATTAAGTGCCATGGACAACTCATGCGCATTGGTTCCGCCATATGGAACCCCAAGCTCCCGAGCTAACTTCATATTGGAAACTACTGGCATGACATCAGGCATCAGGTCTAGTGCCATTTCAGTCATATGTTTTTCCCATGTACCACTCAATCGACGACGTAACCCAAACTGTAAAGCCTTTACACCAGAACCACGAAGCATCTGAGCTTTTTTTCTCAAGCGTCGCTCACCCTCCTTCATGAGATCTGTTTCAGAGATGTTATTACGCTTTATTACTTCCCTGACATAAAGCTCATTCACAATTGGCAGAACTATGAGTTCCCACAAAGTTGTTTTGATCCAATAGTCTTCAGCAGTCTCAATTTCAAGACATCTGCGACTTGAACTAAAAAAACCTGGCATAACAATATTTGCAATATCCGCAAGTTTGAGATTTTGAAGAAACTGTAAAAATTCTTCTGGATACCCCTCATTTTCTCGCAAAAATGTGATTTCATCTTCTTGAAAACGAAGAGTTGCAGCCGCTTTGAATTGCGTATATAGCTCACCCTCATCAATTTCATGTACCAGCTGTACTGCAGTGGTGCGATTTTTGAAAACAAACTTAGTCTTCAGTGTTGGAAAAAACTTCCAGATAAAATAAAGCATGCGAATCTTGTACGTATCAGTTTCCAATAAGCTTGTTACAATTGGTTTGTTAAAATCAAATAATTTTTTCATAATTTATTCTCCTTTTTTATCTCCCTCTCCCTCTGGGAGAGGGTTGGGGTGAGGGTTATTCAATACAACTTTTTTTGTAAAATAAACTCAACAATTTTATCTTCCGTAAATATATCAACAGACTTTCCCTGCTCAATACAATTACGAATATCAGTACTAGAAATTTCTGGAATTTCTATATCCAGAATTTTATAATTTCTAGGTAACTGCAACACATTCATATCAATACCTTTACGTGGAATAATGAGAAATTCTTGATTTTCAAAGAGATATTCTCCCTCATTCCAAAAGCCTAAAACATCACATTTATTATCAAACTGTTCACGTGGTACAAAGTGATCTGCACCGCAATACCATATAATTTCTACACCTGGATAACATTGCTTTAAATTCTCTATTACAAATACAGTTGGCACTGCCTGGTCAGCTTCATACAAAACTGATACATCATTATCATCAGCAAAAAGTAATTTACCCATTTCCCAACGCACTCGTGATGCAACCATCCCTGGTTTATCAGGTCTATCACCCGATACAGTCCAACGCACTTGTTCAAATTCTCCTGTCGCAACAACTGCTCCGACAAGATCTCTATGACCAAAGTGAGGTGGATTTGCTGCACTGCCTCCAATAGCTATTTTCATAATATTATCCTCTGTTAGTCGCCGTAGCTTTATGCGAAGGAAACCAAAATTTATGTGTATATTTTTAAAGAACGTGTAATTACCCATTTTGTGAAAATACTTTCAGATTTGTCATTCCGGAAATTTTTGTTTATCCAAAAGCGTTTAGTGATTGGTAATAAACATTATTGTCCGGAATCTATCCTATAAGAGTTCTTACAAAACTTTAATTTAAAATTAAAGTTTATGAGTAACTACAAATTTCTTAAAAAAGTTATGTTACAAGAACTAGAATTTTCTAGTTCTTGTAACTTTAGTGTATTAGTTACACTATCTTAATTTAAAAAAAATAGCGTAAAAAAATTTGCGTAAAACCACCTACTGCTGATACCTATCGATGAGTTCTTGAGCCTTCTCTTCATTGCCCTGCCTACGCATCCGATTTACCACTGGACCAAGTCCATTCTTCTCCACTTCTTGATCGAGAGTCATCATTGGCATCTGCATTGCGATAAAACCATTCGCCCAATCACCCACACCCATTACTCTTCCTTCCTGATTACGTACGATGTTCATCTTTTCAATCTCCCTTGGTACGCCGTAGCATTTTGCGTAGGCGACCTTGGTCGCCATAGCTTTATGCAAAGGCAACTTTGTTTTGTATAGGCATTTTACGCTTACACTTATTTATATAAAAGAACTCCTTTTTTATTACTTAGTGTATCTATTACACTACTAACTACAATGTAACATACCACTTAAATCGTGTCAAGCATACACTAAGCATATTTTATAGATAACTATTATTTACCTGTGTACTACTGTCACCCTAAAACAAGTTCAAGATAGCAATTTTTTATTTATTCTACTTTTCTAGTTTTTATATAAAAAATTATTAACCAAAATAAAAACAGGTCTCAAAATTACTTCAAGTCCTGTTTATTTATTATTTCAAAAATTATTAAAATTATTTTTTTCGTAATCTTTGCATGAGAAAAAATTTATCATCATCTTTATATAATGCAACAATTCTATTTTCTGTTACAACTACAATAAATAATTTATTGAGCCATTGTTCCTCAATATTATCTATTGTTAATTTATCAGCTGTTATATATCTACCCATAACTGTTGTAGGCACTACCTCCTGTACCACAGTTATTACTACCTCCACAGGTATTTCCAATAAAATTTTAAAGGCATAGTCATTTATAAAACAATTTGTCCAACCCACTCTTCCAATATCATTCAATACTTCACTAAAGCCAAGTGACATAATGTTCTCCTTATTTCAAAAGTTTGAACCAATGTTGCATGATGATGGAATTCCTGAACCTGCCATTTTACAAAATCCTTTTCCTGGAAAAATAAATAATTCGAACACTCTTTTAAGAGGAATTTGTGCAGCCTTGGACAATACCCTGATATAGATAATTCCACCACTTTCCTTAAGATATTCCTGCATATTATGAAGGATCTCCCAATGTTCTGGAGTCATTTCAATAATACCAACGTCATTTCGTACATAATCAATCCAATCATCATTGACTGCGTCTGGACCACCTACCAAATATCCATTATCACAAACTTCAAACTCACTATTTTCATACTTAATTATTGGCATAAAAACTCCTCTGTTTACAATTGTTAAATTAACTACATTTCAAATAATATTACATTACAAACACCTAACAATCAAATATTTTAATTTGCTTTTTAACACTTAAAAAGAAGATACAAAAATTAAATTTCTCACTGTTACATAACATGATCTTTAATACTAATATAAAATAACAAAAAATCAAGCACTGATTTCATTTGAAATCAGTGCTTGTATAACACTTGTTTATTACCTTATTCTGGCAACTTGTGGTTTACATCCTTCGTTACCAAAAGTTGTCCAACTAGCTGCACATTCAGCAGCAATAATCTGATACTCCCCTAATTCACCTCTTTAAGTTTATAGCTTAAAGAACTCATCAACTACTTCAAAGGCAGTTTCAACAAAATCTTCAACACCTAACCGCAAAGCATAATATGCATCAATCATGCCTTGTCGCTCAATAGCAATAATTTGTTTTTTGCCATTACTACACGTAATATCCATCTGAATCCAGTCTTCACCATCATCAAAAGCTGTTACATCTATGGCTGTACAATTATTACCATTAAGTTCAATAATAAGTCCAGCAATATGTTTCTCTTTGATGGCTCCCATATCAAGTGCAAGCCATGCCTTGATCATGCTCAAGCGATCCATGAAATATTCAAACTGCATACCACTTTCTGGATCCATAATAATCATATGTACCCAATGTGCACGCTCATCATTTCTCCGTACAATTGCAACACGTGTTGCAGTCCATGGTGCACCATCAATCATTACACGCAGATTTTTTGCTGCTTCCTGCCTAGAAACTTCATTATGTTTCAAATCCATAATACACTCCCTGTGTATAAAATTTACAAAAATAATGTCGTGACCTGAATTCTCAAGCCACGACTATATCAATTATTTAGCATCTCACTTAAGTTCTCAGAGATGCTGCAAGATCTTCAATACGACGAAAGACCTCACTGTAATATCGTGACAACTTTGCACGATGATCGGCAAACATAGAATCGCCATCTCCTCGCCAAATCCACCATGGATGAAAATCTATGATGGCTTCCAACGAATCAATAGCGGCATCAAGGTTATCCAATTCACCCCGAGAAAGCTCTTCTGTAAAAGCAAATCGCAAAACGGATAACTCATCACGTGCCACAATAGCTGCACCACGAGCAAATTGTACAACATCATCCAGTTCAGACTGTTTAATTTCTCGGGTCTGTAAATAGTTTTGTGTAAATGAAGCAAATTTCATACTAGCTTAACTTA
>JAOZNB010000004.1 GCA_029933995.1 Candidatus Moraniibacteriota bacterium
CGCATAATTATTCTCCATTGAACTAGTGTGTGATTGTAACGAATTATTACAATCTTTTATTATATTTTTAAAAAACTTTTCTCTTATGAAATTGCTAATTTGTTTAGTAATTTCAATGAGAGAGGCAAGAAAGTTAGGTTCAACTTTCTTGCCAATAGGTTTATTGTCTAATGTAGGAGTTGTTTAGTATAATAAACTCTCCATATCTTTCTCATTTTGTTCGCTATCTTTCCATACATCATTTATGATATTTGTGGGCACTACTTCTATTTCTTCAATCTTATTCAGAATATAAATACAGCCTACAAATATACTAATAGATACTATTAAGATGAGGAACGATCCCCACATCTCTTTTCGTTCCTTATTTAAAAACCATTGCCAATCTTGAGGTTTTTCAGTTTTTAGGTTGTCTATTTTGCTCGCTGCTTCAAAGCCGGAATAAATGGCACACAATATAACGAAGGGGGTAATGCATGTGCCAAACAAACAGACAATCATTATAATAACTAAAACAATTTCCATAACGTGCTCCTTGTAATAATGTATTATCACAATTAATTATTGTGACTGTTTAGTTTAAAGAACTCTTCTCTTATGAAATTACTAATTTGTTTAGCAATTTCAATGAGAGAGGCAAGAAAGTTAGGTTCAACTTTCTTGCCAATGTTTATCTTGTAGGATTGTGGGTTAGGTGCTCATCGCACCGCCAACTAGGAAACATCATGTTTCCCGTCATCTCTTTATCAATGCAGAGATTTATCCTTTCTCCTTTTGTCCATAAGATTGAAGAATAGTAGAAAAATTCTTTATCATTGACTTTTAGTGCATACCTGCATCTTCCGTCCTGGTTATGTCCACCAACACACGTTACTTCGGTTACCAATGCAGTAATTCTGACTGATTGGGCACAATTTTTAGATTGCCTATGTGTACCTGCAGTACTACTAGCGTTAAAGCAATAGATAGATATGCCGATAAATATGATAGCTAGAAAAATACCTAGTACCGTATTTCGTCCTTTGTTATCAGTATAAGACATTAGAGAACCTATTAGAGACACTGCTACCGCAAATCCACTAAGAACAGCAATTAAACCATAAACATCTTCCATAACATACTCCTTGTATAATTTATTATCACAACGAATTGTTGCAATTTTAGGTTAAAGAACTTATTAAGATAATTAACTTTCTTTTGGTTTTTTATCTTAACAATATATAATACCATATTTTTGGCAATTAGTCCATAGTTTATGACTATTGTCAAAATATTGATAAATAAAAACTAGTAAGTCTGGCTTATCTATTGCATTATCTTGTATATAATGCTATAATATTATTGTTGTCATATTTGATGACACTAAACAATAATATAGCGTTTTATGCATATAAAAGAGCTGATAAATGCAGGTTTGAGTAAAAATGAGGCAAAAGTCTATTTAGCTGGTTTGGAATTGGGTGAGACTAGTGTATATCGTTTAGCTAAGAAATCAGGAGTCAAAAGAAGTACAACATACTTAGCTGTGGAATCTTTGAAGGAAAAAGGTCTAATGAGCTCATACCATAGCAAAAATGCTACTATCTGTTCTTCAGAAAACCCCAAAAAGCTTGCAAATGTGTTAGAAGAGAGGAAAAAGGCATTGGATAAAATTATGCCAGAGCTTTTAGCTTTTAATAATTTGATTGATAAAAAGCCTAAAATTAAATATTTTGAAGGTTCGGGAGCATATAAAGAGGTTTTTGAGGATGTTTTGAAATATTCAGGAACAGAAATGCTTGGAATGTTCAATGAAAGATTTTGGGATTATGAAAAATATTTTACTGGACATTTTATGCCAAAAAGAAAAGAAAAGAAGATTTGGGCTAGAATCCTTTTTCGTGATAGTCCTGAGTTGAGACAAATTTCACAGGAGGGAGATAAGCATTTTTTTCAAAGTAAACTTGTTCCTTCGGAAAAATTTAAAATAGAAATAGAGATGGTCGTTTATGGTAAAAATAAAATAGGGATGGTTTCTTATGATGAAGAAATGGCAATCATAATTGAGAGTCAAAAAATTTATGATACACAAAAAAGTATTTTTGAAGTAATTTGGGATTTAGGATCTACGAAAAAATAATAAATTTTAATTCATAATTCTATAATCTTGAGTTTTTAGATATTCATTTTACATAACTAACTTTTGTGTAAAGTTTTATTTATATAAAAATGTTGTGGGTTGCTAATAGAATATATTAACAGTATAATATCTATTCAGGGAGTGTACAATATTAGTTTATATGCACAAAAGAATTAAAAGGAAAAAAAGGCGAAAATATATTTATTTATTTTTAATAACGTTATTTGTTATTGGGTTAATTTTGTTTTTTCAAAAAGATTCTCATAAATTTTTACGTACAACTAATATAGAACAAATTGAAATTGTAGATGATGGGAAAATTTCATTTTTGTATGATGTTGAAGCTGAAACTGTAGAGAATATATTAGATAAATATAGCGATGATTTGTCAGAAAATGATAGAGTTTTTCCTAGTAGAGATGTAAAAGTTTTTGCAGATGATAGGATTGTTATAAATAGAGAGAAAAAATTAATTGTTAAAGTTGATGGAGAAGAAAAAGAATTTAAAACTTTTGGAGATACAATTGCTACCGTGTTGGTGAGGAATGATATTACACTTGATGAAAATGATATTATTGTACCGCATGGCGATACTATGATTAGTGGGACACTAGAAGCTGAGATAACTCGAGTGGAATTCAAAGAAGAAATTACTACTAAAAAAATTCCATTTGAGACGGTTTTAAAAAAGGATGATGATGTAAACTTTTTGAAAAAATACACTGATCAAGAAGGTGTAAATGGAACAAAAGAATTGATTTATAAAGTGGCATATCATGATGGAGAAGAGGTTGATAGGGAGTTGGTGGAAGAAAAAATAACAAAAGAATCTATTGATGAAATTATAGTACAAGGCACACAAGTTAAACTAGGCAAAAAACATACAGGTGCATGTTCATGGTATGCTTACACTGGTACACTTAGTGCGGCAAATCAGTGGTTACCAAAAGGGTCTTATGTAAAAGTAACAAATAAGGCAAATGGTAAATCTGTAATTGTTCAGATTAATGACAGAGGACCATTTGTGGCTGGGAGAATTATTGATTTAGATAAAGTAGCATTTGCAAAAATAGCATCAATTGGCACAGGCGTTATAGATGTTAAAATGGAAGAGGTTATCAATTAAATATTTTATAAATATGAAAAAAAGTAGAGAAAATGAAAATGAAATTTTTATGCAAAAAGCGATTGATTTATCACTAGATGGAATGAATTCCGATGATGGAGGTCCATTTGGTGCTGTAATTGTGAAGGGCGGTGAAATAATTGCACAGGGGAATAATCAGGTGACATCTGAGAATGACCCAACAATGCATGCAGAAATTGTGGCAATTCGCGAGGCATGTAAAAAATTAAATACATTTGATTTGTCAGGTTGTACACTTTATACAAGTTGTGAGTCATGTCCTATGTGTCTGGGAGCTATTTACTGGGCACATTTAGACAGGGTTTATTATGCAAATACAAAAGAAGATGCAGCGCAAATTGGATTTGATGATGCTTTTATTTATGAAGAATTAAGTTTAGATAAAAATAAAAGAAAATTATTAATGCAGCAAATGTCACGAAGAGAAGCTATTGAGGTTTTTCAAAAATGGGAAGAAAAAGAAGATAAAATAATATATTAAATAGAATTTATTTAGTAAATAATGTATTTTAAGTCAGGAGTATGATAGGATACTAGGCACAATGCGTACTAACTTTTTATTTTGTGTAATATAAAAGATAGTTAGTAGTCTTTGTGGATTATTGTAACAAAGGCTCTTTAAAAATAATAAATACAAAAGGATAATTATTTTGAATGTTCATAGAGAGATTAAATAAACAAAGAATTTTAACAACAATAGTTACACGTTATTTCAAAAGCAATAGTTAACTAGGGGGGAAATTGTTATGTATGGTCATGTTATAGAAATAATCGGTATACTTGTATTAAGTTCAGCTGTGTGGTGGCTTTATTTCCGGTGTGTTAAAAAAAATAGCACAGGTGCTAGAAGTAAGCTTGAGGCCATGCTATCCAGTAGTTGTGTCTTCATGGGTCTCTTGGATTTAGATGGACGTTTTTTGTTATTGAATAAGGCTGCTTTGAAATTTTTAGATCAGTCGGGGTCAGATGTCATGGGTAAGTTTTTTTGGGATTGTCCATGGTGGACTAATTCAGTAAAAAAGCAAAATGAGTTAAAAGAAGCTATTAAAAGTGTGGCAGAAGGAAAAGTTGTGCATTTTGAAGTTACCCATATAAATTCTGCTGGTGAGAAAAAAATAATAGATTTTTCCATTACTCCGTTTAAAGATGAGAAAGATAATATTATTTATCTTGTTCCTGAAGGTAAGGATATTACGGAGTTAAGAATTAACGAAGCTCGTTTGAATAAGGCTCAAGAGGTGGCTCATATTGGCAGTTGGGATTGGGATGTACATAAGGATAATTTGTGGTGGGCAAATGAAACTTATAGGATATTTCGGCTAGATCCTAAAGAATTTGTACCTACCTACCTTAATTTTTTGGATTTAATACATCCTGATGATAGAGATGATGTTGTAAATGCTATAAAACATTCTTTTGAAAAAAAAGAGCATTATAGCGTTATTCATCGTATTATTGTTCCTGATGGTTCGTATTGTATGGTGCAAGAACATGGGGATGTGATTTATGATGATGATGGTAATTTAGTGCGTATGGTTGGTACTGTTCAAGATATTACTGAATTTGTCATAAATGAGAATGAAAAGCATGCTATGGAAAAGGAGCTTTATCAATCTCGTAAAATGGAGGCCATAGGAACATTGGCTGGAGGTATTGCCCATGATTTTAATAATCTGTTACAGGTAATAATGGGAAATGCAGAACTCTTGAGATATAAAGCAGATGAGGGTAGTAAAGTTCATGAACATTCTACTTATATTATAGAGGCTGGTAAAAGGGCCACGGATTTAATTAAACAAATTCTTACTTTTAGCAGACAAAGTGAAGGTGGAATGCAACCGATGTGCATTGGTAGTCATATCAAAGAAACTATTAAGTTGCTTAGATCCTCTATTCCACATTCTGTTAATATAAAGCAAAATATTCCTAATGATATTCAGCTGATTATTGCGGATCCTACAAGAATTCATCAATTACTTACAAATTTGGTTACAAATGCTATGCATGCTATGCAAGAAAAGGGCGAGTTATGTATATCAGTAACTAATGTTGATATGATAGATGAATTAGCTGATTCTTTAGGTGTAGAAGGTTCCTACGTGTGTTTGTCGGTATCTGATACTGGATGTGGTATGAGTGAGGAAGTGCGGAATCGTATTTTTGATCCATTTTATACCACAAAAGAAGTAGGAAAGGGAACTGGCATGGGTCTTTCAGTTGTTCATGGGATTGTAAAAGATATGAATGGTGTAATTCATGTGCAAACAGCTGTTGGAAAAAGGACAACTTTTTTTGTTTATTTTCCAGTAACAAAAGAACCTTCCATAAGCGTATCTGTAAATAAAAGTACATTGATGGGTAATGAAAGAATTCTTTTTGTTGATGATGAGCCAATGGTTGCAGATGTTGGTAAAAATCTTTTGGAGACATTAGGTTATTCTGTAGAGGTTTTTAATAACTCTTTAGAGGCACTGAAGTGTTTTATAAAAAATCCAGATAATTTTGATTTATTGTTGACTGATCAGTCAATGCCTCAATTAACTGGAGAGGAATTAATAAAAGAGGTTTTGGTTATCAAACCAGATTTACCAATCATCCTTTGCACAGGGTACAGTAGTGTTATGGATGAGAAAAAATCAAATGTTATAGGTGTTAAAAAATTTCTTATGAAACCCTTAGAACTCAATGTTTTAGCTGAAGCATTAAGAGAGTCATTGAAATAAGAAATTCGAAAAGCGACAGAAAAATTTTTCTGCCGCTTTTATTATATTATTTTTTTTCACGTCATAATAATCACATCAATTATTAGATCATTTTTATAATTAAGCCAGTAATACAGGATATGGTGTTCATTACAATGGATAGTTTGAGTACGGTCAAGTAGCTTTCTTTTAAGGTGTAATATAATAAGAATGATTCAATTAATGTGACAATCAGTTCAATTATTATAAATATAAAATAATTATTTGGTATAAATATAAAGATGGAATTTAACCATAAAAAATAATAAAAAAATGGATGTGTAATTAAGTTGATACATAACCCAATTATAAATATCTTTTTGGATCGATAACCAAAAAGATATATTACAAAAAGTTCAATAAATAGTGTGAGTGATAATGCGAGAAAATAACTAGTCATGGTTATTTTTTCTTCATTTTAGATAAAGTAATCAAGGCAATGATGATTACGATTATTATGACAATGCCAATGATAATATATTGTGATTGTAAAAAACTTTCTTGAACAGGCTCGGAAACTACAGAAATACCCACTGTTTTTTCTGGTTCATCGAAATCTACTGGAAGAAGGTCAGCAAATACATTTTTTGTTGTACTTAGTAGTGTTGTGAAAGATAATGTTAGTGTTATTATTTGTGATTTAAGTTTGTTCATATTATTTTTTATAAATTAATTTTTAGTTGATTTTTAAAATATGGTTGTAATAATTTTAGTCCGATTAGTAAAGCTATGGTAGCCATGACAATAATTAAAAGTGATAGCCATTGATTGGTAAATTGATAATATCCTCCAAGATATTGAAATAGAATAAAAAATTCTATAATGCCAAAAATAAATGCACTACGACCCGGTAACATATTTGATAGTGCTGCAATAGGTAAGGGCATTGTCATAGAAAACAAAAATACTCCGATGACTATGAGGATAGGATTAGTTGGAAAAAATAATACAAGAGGTATTGATATAATAAGTGTAATTGTTGCCATTTTTAGCCAACCAAAGTTATCAGCACTAATTCCTCCTGTTATTTTACCTACAACTACAGCCAGTGTCAAAATGTATAGAAGCGTGAGGTTATGTTGCCATGCAAATACAGCATTGAGTCCATACATTGATTTAACTGCTACAAAAAATAGTAATAATATAATAATAAACTTAAAATAATCAATTTTTGATTTTATGGATATTTTGGTGTGATTGATAGGAGGCAATTTAGCTGTAATCATGAATATAGATGATGCAATAAGTAAGAATATAAAGGGCCATAAGATCAGTGAGGTGTGTGTGCCAATAGTTATACCGGTAATAAGACCTAGGACGCCAGGTGCGGCAAAAATACTAATGGGAGTAGCTTTTGTTGGTGCAATATTTAAGGTGATACTTCCACCACTAACGTGAAATAGGGAACTGCCAAGCCCTGCTAATATAACAACTAGTAAAGGTGGAGAGGTTACAAAAAATGAGCTTAAAACTAATAAGCTTCCAATAACTGAACTTTCTTTTGTGATATGTAGTTTATCTATTAATAATCCAAAAAAAGGTTGTGTACCAAAAGCTAAAGCACTATAAAGTGCAATAATAATAAAAATATTATGTGCACTGAAATCATGTGTACTCGCAGTGTATAAAATTATAGTCACAGAACAAAGATCCATGATGCCATGGATAATGCTATAGCCGATGAGAGTTTTGTAATATTTAGACATGAAGGATTGTATATTTTAATCGAATGTGTTACATTACACTGTTGTTCCTAGTATAATGGTAATTGTAGCACTAGGCAATTAATTGAAGTTAATAGAAATTAGGATGAAAAAATTTAAACATAAAAAATCATTAGGTCAGAATTTTCTTACTAATGATGATATTATAGAACGAATTGTTGATTCTTCAGAAATTGAGAATTCTGTTGTAATTGAAATTGGTCCTGGTGAAGGTGTTCTCACAGAAGCGCTTGCAGGTACTGCACAGAAAGTTATTGCAGTTGAGTTGGATAATAGGCTTATTCCACAGTTGCAGGAGCATTTTGGTGATTATGATAATGTTGTGATTGTGCACGGTGATATTTTACATATGAATGTGGAGGAATTGGTGTCACAATACGCACCGACTGGGAAGTATAAGGTTGTTGCAAATATTCCTTATTATATAACAGCACCAATTATTAGATTATTTTTGGAATTATCTAGGTCACCCCAGGAAATTGTGCTAATGGTACAAAAGGAAGTGGCCGAGAGACTGAGTGCTGAGCCGGGTCAAATGAGTTTGTTAGCAGTATCAGCGCAGTATTACGCGGATGTCAAATATCTTTTTACAGTAGGAAAAGAAGATTTTAATCCTGTGCCAAAAGTGGATAGTGCAATTATACAATTGAAGATTAAAAAAGAGATCTCAAAAAATGAGGATACAAAAGATTTTTTTCGTGTTGTTAAGATTGGATTTAGTGCAAAAAGAAAAACATTGTCTAATAATTTAGCAAATGGATTTCACTTATATAAAAAAGACATTGAGAGTATTTTATTGAGTTTGGAATTGAAAAATAATGTGCGAGCACAAGAACTTTCTATAGCACAGTGGCAAGAATTATCACAAAAAATTATTATATAAAACTCAGATTTTTTTAAATGTATATGAAAAGGATATGTCTATATTAGATATATCCTTTCCTTTTTTACTTCTGTTTTAATTCAGCTAAATTAATTATTTAAATAAATTCTTGTGTAAGATATTTTATGCAAATAGTGAAATAGTTAAAATTATTGCATAGAGAGATACAATTAAAAATACAATTGCAATTGTTTGCACTGGTGTGAAAATAAATTTATTATTTTTTCTACCAACTAGTGTCCAGAAGCTAAGAGTCCCAGCTAGTAGAGCAGGGAGTAGTAGTAAATTTGTACCTAGTGTAAAAATACTTAACATAAAAGATATAAATATTCCTGTGGCAATAATTGTACGTGCGATTTTTTCACCAAAAATAACAGGTATAGTATAAATATTATTTGCCTTATCGCCCTCTATATCTTTTAAGTCTTTGATGGGAAGTGAAATTGTATATGAAATAATTAATAAGATAGCAATGTGTGGAGGAAAATTATTTAATGAATGCTTTGGTGATAAAGTAATAAACCCGATAACAACTACAAAAAATGAAGCTATTGATGCTAAAAATGTGGCAATGCCTGGAAATCTCTTTAAACGTAGTGGATATGTATTATACAAAAAAGAAATAGCATGATAGGCAATAAGTATGAGTGCGGCATAAGTATTTATTGCAGCCGTTATTGTTATTGAAAAAATAGCTAGAAAAATACCTATGTGTCTGTAGTGTTTTACAGTAATTGTTTTTGTAATAAGAGGTCTGGTAGGATTACTTATTTTGTCGATATCTTGATCAACGCAATCATTTAAAATTACAGTACTATACCATGCAAAAATAATAGCAATACATAATAAAATAAGTGCAATTAGTGTAAAAAAAGAAGGTAATAATACAGCGTTTGCAAATATAATTGCTATACCCATACCTACAGCAAGTAAGCCTAGATGGTAAAGAGTTTGAATTGGGCGTATATTTTTAATTAGTGAGATAAATGTTTTTTGTTGGGTTTTAAAAAGGATCAGTAAAGTTACAAATATACTTATTAACATGTATATTAGTGACATTTTTATGTTTATTGCGTTCATCGGGTGTAAAATTTGATTGCCTAAGATTGATGTGGGTGAAGCTATCAGTGCAGCTACAGCTGAATTATTTGATGCAAGATGTCTAGATGATACGACAAACGTAATGAGAGAGGGAAGACTGCTTAATAGAAAAAAAATAATATAAGATACAATGAACATAAAAATTGTACGTAGAATTTTTTTTGTTTTTATATAAGTTAGAAAAACTAATAAGAATATCGAAAGAGCTATCATTATTCTGGTGCCATAAGTAATACCATCACGTGGTTTGCCACCAAAAAAGGTAACAAAGCTTTTAATTAGCCCACTAGGAGAATCAAATAAATAATAACTTGCAAAGGAGGCTCCATCAAAATACATAATAGAAATAAGCCAGTCAATAACTGGTGGAAAAATAATTAGCAAAAAGCCAAATAGGAATATTGTAATACTTGTTTTTAATGAAATTGTTGCAATTTTGACAGTAAGAATGACACAAATTATAAATAACAAGTAGAAAAAAAGCGTTGTGTGTAGAAATTCATACAAATAAAATGTAGGGCTTCGGGTATCAAAAACAGATATCCAGTTTTCAATACCTAATCGGATTAATATAATTGCAAGAAATGTAGCTATTGCTGTATAAGGAGAAATTTTTGTATCAAATGTTGTTATTATGAAGTTGTATAGTTTTTGTTTGTTCATGTGTATGCAGTAAAAAATAGAAGAATAGGTTATTCATAACTATATACTGTGTCTGCTTTACTTGCAATGTGTTACAATATATAAATATGAAAAAATTACTTGTAGGATTAAATCAACCACAAAAAGAGGCAGTACAGGCATTTGAAGGGCCGTTTTTGGTGAGTGCTGGTGCTGGGTCTGGTAAAACTACTGCGCTAACACGTAGAATAGCATACTTAATACGAGAACGAGATATATCACCACATAATATATTAGCTGTGACATTTACAAATAAGGCAGCATCAGAAATGCGTGTGCGTGTAGGATATTTAATTGATACGCAATATTCAAATCCACTTATTGGAACATTTCACAGTGTTTGCGTGCGGATTTTGCGTGAAGACATTCATTATTTGGGCTATGAGACAAATTTTACAATTTTAGATTCACATGATCAACTTGTATTAGTTAAGAAAATTTTAAAAGAACTAGGATTGCCAAAGCAGCAATTTGCACCACGTTCTGTATTGGAAGGAATTTCACGTGCAAAAAATAGTTTGTTGTCACCAGACCTATTTAGTTCGCAAGCAAGTAGCCATTATGAAGAACAGCTTTCACATGTATATGATATATATCAGAGAACACTCAGAGAAAATCACAGTCTTGATTTTGATGATTTGATTCGGCTTACAATTACTTTATTTATTGAATACAAAGATGTTCTCATAAAATACCAAGAGAAATTTCAATATATTTTGGTGGATGAGTACCAAGATACAAATCATGCACAATATACGTTTATTCAACAATTAACAAAAAAACATCATAATTTATTTGTAGTTGGTGATGATTGGCAGTCAATTTACAAATGGAGAGGTGCAGACATTAGTAATATTTTAAATTTTGAAAAAGATTTTCCAAAAGCACAAACGATTAAATTGGAACAAAATTATCGTTCAACACAAAATATACTTGATGCAGCCTATACTGTTATTGAACATAATTCTGACAGGAGTGATAAAAAGATTTGGACAGATACTGGTGCAGGAGAACAGCTTGTGGTTTTTGAGGCACATGATGAACGTGAGGAAGCAATGTATATTGTAGAGACTGTACAAAAGATGATGAAAAATGGATATGTTGGTAAAGATTTTGTTGTGCTTTACCGCACAAATGCGCAGTCACGTATTGTGGAGGAATATTTTTTGAAAAATGGTGTGAGTTATCGTATTGTTGGTGGCATTAAGTTTTATGAGCGTAAAGAAGTAAAAGATGTGATGGCATACTTAAAACTTATTGCAAATCATGCTGATGCTATAGCACTTGAGAGAGCAGTTGCAAGTCCGCGTCGTGGTATTGGGGGGAAGACATTTGAGCAGTGGTTTGGAGGTGCGCGTGCAGAGGAAATGAATTCTATTGAATTTGGTGTGAGTGATAAATTGTCACAGTTTGTTACTGCTAAGAGTAAGCAAAAAGCAATTCACGATTTTTGTAATTTAATTATAGGTGCACGTAAATATGCAGATAAGCATAGCCTTATGGATTTAATTATATATTTATATGATAAAAGTGGATTTAAAAATTCTCTTTTGGATGGTACTACTGAGGGAGAGTCTAGAGATGAAAATGTACAGGAACTTCTGTCAGTTGCTACAAAGTATGATGATATTGATAATGCACTTAATATGTTCATAGAAGAAGTGGCACTTGCAAGTGATACAGATAAAATTAATCAAGATACGGATATGGTTCATATGATGACATTACACAGTGCTAAAGGATTGGAGTTTCCGGTTGTATTTATTATTGGGTTAGAAGAGGGGCTAATACCACATAATAGAGCAATGGTGGATAATGCAGAAATGGAAGAAGAGAGACGGTTGGCATATGTGGGTATTACACGTGCAAAAGATAAGGTATTTTTACTTCATGCAAGACAACGGTTGATTTTTGGATCTTTGGAGTCAAATTTACCGTCACGTTTTTTTGAAGATATTCCAGATAATTTAATTGATAAGCAGTCTAGTAGTCAGCCTCGCAGAAAGAGGGACAGTTTCTTTGATAAAAAACCAGAAAGCGTGTTACAAATAAATGATGATGTTGAAACATTTATTGATGGAGATAAAGTGAGGCACAAAGATTTTGGTGAAGGTGTTGTCGTGGGGCAGGATAATATTATTATTCATGTTGTTTTTAAAGACTTAGGTCTTAAAAAATTGGCAAAAAGTATTGCTCCTTTGGAAAAAATTTAAACTTATATTATAATTGACCAAGATGAAGAGTTGTGTATATAATATAGATATTATATGGAAAAATAGGCTCTTTAACATTAAAAAAATACGAACAAGGGAGGATAGTGTGGAGAGATTGCAGTATATAAAAAATTGTTTTTTCTTTGGGATTATTTGGATTTGTATTTTTTGTGTAGGACCAATCATTGTAATATTTTTTTGTATGCAGTTGCTCTGGGAATATTATTGTGCACCTTCTCATGAAACAACAATCAAAGATTTGTGTGATGATGTTTTGCGTGCTACTAGGTCTGTGTCATATGAACAAGATATTGATGCGAGATGGATTTCTGAAAGTGATATAATTATGCGAATAGAGCAAACATATCATACTAAGAAATTTGTACAAAATCATGCAAAGGCAATACACTCAATTATTTGTTATGGGGTAAATCTGGGTATATTAGATACAAAAACTGTGGAGATAAATAACAAGTCACAAATTGTTTATGCTGTCTCGGAGAAGAGGGTGAAAGAGTTGTATGAATGTTAATATGGGGAGGGTCACACAATGAGTAAATTTATTACGGTATTGTTTGTTGTTTGTCCTATAGCTGCAATGTATTTTATGGGATTGAGTATTGGTATTTTTATGGGCTCCATATTTTTATTGGGCGTAGGTATGCTTTTGATTTATACATATCCAGCTTTTGTTGCACAAAAACAATTATATGCATATGAAATGGAATCTAACATTATTAATGTGTTAGAAAAAGCTTCATTTGACTGTGATGTGCAATACGGTTGGTTAAATGCTGGAGAAATTTTTGATGCAGTAAATATACTGTTTAATGATAAGGTAGAACACTCTGACCAATTCTTTGATTCATTTCAACGATTGAAAAAAATAAAAGTTATTATTCAGAAGCGGATAGAAGCAAAACAACAAAATAATAACATTGACAGGGTGTATAGATTGAATGAACATTCAAAATATAGACCAAAAAAACCACGCAGACTCTCAAAAAAGAGGAAAAGTGTTTGTGCGAATCATGCGTCTGCATGATAAAAAGCAAGAAATCGAAATCGATTTCTTGCTTTTCAATTTTTGTGTTTAGGTGTAATATTGTAAATATAATAATATTTTTTAATATAAAAATTATGGATGTTAAATTTGAGTGGATCGAGGAGATGTCTGTTAATCATAATATTTTAGATGAACAGCATAAAAAATTATTTGAAAAACTCAATGAATTATTAAGAGCTATTGTTGATGGAAATGCAGATAATATGGTTCAAGAATTAGTTGATTTTTTTGAAAACTATATGAATAAACATTTGGCTTATGAAGAGGAATATTTGAAAGATATTGGATATCCATATTTGCAAGAACATCATGAACAACATGAAATATTTGTTAAAAAATATAATGAATTAAAAGAATCTTGTGATTGTTCTGCAAATAATGAGGATAATCATAGAATTATTTTTGATATTGAAAATTTCATGGGTTTATGGCTTACTAATCACATTCTTGTTGAGGATCAAAAATTTGCACAGTATATTCAACAAAGGAATCAAAAATAGAGTTTAATCTTTTAAACTTGTAATGTTATAAATAAAAACAGAGACGTGATTACGTCTCTGTTTTTTATAAAAAGATTTTAGGATCATTTTTGTTTGCCATGAAATTTATCATGTATATTTTTGAGGTTTTTGTTTGTAACATGTGTATAAATTTGTGTTGTGGTAATGTTTGCATGACCTAACATTGTTTGAACACTTCGTATATCAGCACCACTTTGTAATAAATCTGTTGCAAAAGAATGTCTGAGTGTATGGGGATGTACATTTTTTACAATTCCTGCTTTTGTAGCATAATGTTTAACAATGCGTTGTACACTCCTAGTTGTTAATCGCAACCCTTTGGCGTCAGCCTCTTTGTTTGTACCTGTTTTGTCACGTATAAATAGGGCGGGGTCGATATCTGTTCGAGCATTTAAATATTCTTCAATTGCATTTTTTGCAGTATTGGACACAAAAACAATTCTTATTTTATCACCTTTTCCACGTACACTAAATTCTTGTCGTTTAAGGTTTATATCTTCTATATCAATTGATACAATTTCAGATACACGCAGTCCAGCTGAAAAGAGTAATTCTAGAAGTGCACGATCTCTTTTTGCAGCTCGGTTTGGTCCATTGGCTGATTCTAGTAATCGAGTGACCTCTTCAGGCTCTAAAAATTCAACTTCTCTCTGAGGCACTTTGCTAATCTCTATTTTTTCAGCTGCGAGAGTTGAAATATCTATTTTTGCAAGGTATTTTAGAAAATTTCGTAGGGCAATAACATGATAATTTTGTGTAGAAATTTTGAAGGTAACACCATTGGATATTTCATATCGGTGCAAATACACTCTATATTTATGGACAATATCAAGAGTTAAATTTGAGGGTTTATCAATTTTGAATTCTTTGTGCACAAAATTTAAAAAACGTTGTAAATAGTGGTCGTAGTTTTCAATAGTTTTTTGACTACGTCCTAATTCTATTTCTAAATATTCTAAATATTGAGGTATGAGTTTCTTTAATGATTGAGTCATGATTTATATTTATGTCGTACAACCTAAGTATATCATATTACTGTCAAAAGATGTTATAATAAAATATAGTCATTCTTGAATTGACAAATAAATATAAATGTCTATAATAGAGTGAGTTTAAAAAGTAAGACTTTTGCAGATGATGATGATTGTAAAATATTAGCATCTTACGCAATAAGTTGTATACAAGGAACTTTTGCGTATTAAACGCTTTCAAATAATTCATCAGTATTTTACTGGCGTGTTTAAAACAATTCAAAAATATTTTTATAAAATTGAGAGTTTTATTGTACGGTCTTTTCGTCAGAGATCATTTTTTGGTGTTGGTAGGTTCATTCGAAAAAATGGTAGTCTGACGGTTATTGTTGTTATTGCGACATTGGTTGTTTTTGGTAATATTTCTGCACAAAATAATAATGATGATACATTTTTGGTGGGACATTGGAGTAATCAAACTCAAAGAGCTACATCACCTAATGTAGAAGATGTTAGTCTTGTGTTGGATGGTGGAATAATTAGTGATGTAAAAGTGCATGTTGCAACATCAGAAGAAAAAGAGGGTGAGGTAGCACAAACTGAATTAGGAATGCTTGCAAACGCTGACGAAGAGTTATTGAGCGATACGGCAATTATTCCTCCACGACGAGAAGGCGCAAGTGACCCTGATAATGAGGGAGATGTTATATTATATACTGTAAAATCTGGAGATACATTGAGTACAATTGCACAAAAACATGGTGTCACGACAGCTACTTTATTTTGGGCAAATGAAATAGAGAGTGTGGATGATATTACACTTGGAGATACAATATTTATTTTGCCTATCTCAGGATTGAAACATAAAGTAAAATCAGGGGACACTATTGAAAAAATTGCCAAAGAATATGAAGTTGAGAAGTCAGAAATTATTGCATATAATGGCTTACCAGCAAATGGTGAGTTAACTAAGGGTGAAGAGATTGTAATTCCAGGAGCAAAAAAAGATATCCCAGAGCCTGAGCCAGATCCAATTTTTGCACCACGTGAGTATGTGGCAACAGGTAGCGGTAGTACAAATTTAGGTTCTAAGGTTGTTAAAAATACTGCTAAGACACGAACTGCTGGGAATAGTTTTCCATACGGATATTGTACATATTATGTTGCAAATAAGAGGAATGTAACTTGGAGAGGTAATGCGGGTGCATGGTTATACAATGCAAGGGCAGCAGGATTAAAAACAGGTAAAAAACCAAAGGCAGGTGCAATTGTTGTGACCACAGAGGATGCAAGGTATGGACACGTTGCGTATGTTGAAGCAGTAGGAAAAGATACAATTACTGTATCAGAAATGAATTATAAAGGGTATGGCGTTGTAAATAATAGGACATTAAGTAAGAATGCTCGAGTAATTCGAGGATATATATATTAATATTATTTTATCAAAAGGAAGAAGTGCTGTCTGAGAAAGATACAGGGAAGAGGTGTGTTGTTTGTGGCAAAAAGATCATGAAGAGAACACATATACCGTATATAGCAGCAATTAGCCCAGATTTGTATGGTCCTGGTGGTAGAAATATTGCCATAGAAGAAGATCGTTTGCATGATGGATTTCATTGTTCTAAATGTGGTTTGGCGTATTATAAATTACCAGAAGATTGAAGGTAATAAAATAAAGGCGTAAATGAATATCCCTGCAAACATTATTACAGGTATATATTTTTTAAATATATATTTGGACGATTCGTGAGTATATACTTAGTGTGTTATTATATTTAGATAGATAATGGTCTTCTAGATAATTTGTATAAATATAAATTAATATATGAAAAATTTTAATAAAGTTATAGCAATCATTTTAATAATTACTGTTTTGACAGGTTCAATTTTTTATTATTTTTCACAATATGACGTATTTGGTTGGCGATTTGATTTTCAAATTAAAAAAATTGAAACAAAAAATTACAAGGGATTAGCTCCAAATATAGCCTTTAAATATCCAGTAATTTTTGAAATTGATTCTGATAATGATAGTAAATATGGATCAGAATATGTCGTGGGTATAAAGTTAAAAACAGATAGTCGAACAGGATGTGATATTCGGATAAATGGTCCTGTTTTAGATTATTCAAAGTCTGTGAATGAATTGGCTGATACTGTTACAAAAGAAATTAGTAAAAATGCAAAAGATTTTAGAATGGTACAAAAAGAAAAAATAACTGTAGATGGACAGGATGCATTCCGTGTAGTATTTTCATTTTTGGATCCAATTGGTGTACGCGTACAACTTGAACAAGTATTTGTAGTAAATAATGATGTGAATTATTTTATTATTTGTGGTACAGGAGAGTCACAGTATGATTTTTTCCGTAAAGATTTTGGTGCATTTTTTAATTCTATTGATTTTGATGTAACTGAGGATGATTTTGTAGGCTAAAATAGTAAGTAAAATATAGATAAACCTTCTGGGTATGTAACCGAGGAGGTTTTTTAGTTATTTGTGTACCCTTGACAAAGAAATATATATATGCTATAGTGCTTAGTTATTTTTAATAATGTAATAATTAGTTAATTCAAATGATTATGAATTTGAAGGAAAATAAAGGTGATGCAGCTCGTACAACAAGAGCAAAGCGAGTAATATCAAAGCTACAAAAAGTGGCAATCGTTATGATTGTGACTATTTTGGTTGTCGGTGTAAGTTTTTTGCAAACAAATGCAAAAACACGTGAAGCAATAATTCGTAGTATGACTCCTGTAGTCTTAAAAGACGGTACAGTTGGTCAATTTGCTACGTTTGTGAAGCGAATTAAGAATGAGGATATTTCAACAAGTGCTGAAATTGAATATAGAAAACTTGATCTTGAAGGTAAAATTAAAGCTTCTGATTTACGTGATGGTGCAATTACGATTGCAGCATTGCAAAATGGTTCAATTGCTACAATTAAAATCCAAGATGGTGCAATTGTAGAGGGTAAAATCCAAGATGGTGCAGTTGTGTCTGTTAAAATTGCAGATGGTGCTGTAACTAGTGGGAAAATAGAAAATGGTGCAGTTACAAATATAAAATTAGACAATAATTCTGTAACAACTGGTAAAATCACAGATGGTGCTGTGACAGGTGTTAAATTAGCAGATAGTGCAGTAATTACTGCCAAGATTGAAAATGGTGCCATAATTGCAGGAAAATTAGCAGATGGTGCTGTAACAACAGTTAAATTAGCAGATGGTTCAGTTGCTACTGCAAAGGTACAGAATAGTGCAATTACAAATATTAAAATTGGAGACAATGAAATAAGTGGTGCAAAACTTGCTACTGATATAACAATTAATTCAACAGGTACAATAACTGCTTTATCTTTTACAGATGGAACTACGGTTATAGTTGGTGGAAATATCACAACAACAGGTGATATTGAGGCAGGAAACTTTGTTGGTGACCTAACAGGAACAGCTGATTATGTAGAAAATGGTGTTTATACAATCGGCAATCAAGTTATTGATGGCGCAAAAACTTTTACAAATGTAATTTTTGGAGATATTACAGGAAATGCACAGACTGTAACTAATGGCATATATACATTTGGTTCATATAATGATCCATCATGGATTACAGGAATTGGAGCATCAAAAATTATTGGTCAAATTATTGGTACACAAGTTGCAGATGGAACTTTAACAGGTGATAAGCTTGCTTCTGATGGAAGCATGGTTAAATCAATTGTTGCTGGGCCAAATACAACTGTAACAAATAATAATAATGGTTCTTGGACTATTGAGGCAAATGTTGGTATTACTGATGTTATGGCAGGAAAGGGTCTTACAGGTACTACAGTTGGATCAGTAGTCACTTTGAATGTGGGTGCTGGGACAGGAATTATAATTGATGATGATACTGTAAGTATTGCCGATGGGGGAGTTGGTAGTATGCAACTTGCGGATAATGCTGTTATTGTTTCAAAACTTGCAGATGGTTCTGTTATTACAAGTAAAATCGCAGATGGTTCTGTGACCGCTGGTAAAATAGCAAATGGAACAATTGTTGAAACTAATCTTGCAGATGGCTCAGTTGCTACTGCAAAAATACAAGATAATGCAATTACAGAAATTAAACTTGCAGACGGTTCTGTAGTAACTTCAAAAGTTGCAGATCTTGCAATTACTACTATTAAACTTGCAGACGGTTCTATAACTGCTGCAAAAATTCTTGATGCAACAATAACTGAAGGAAAACTTGTAGATGGAAGTATTACTACAGTTAAACTTGCAGACAATAGTGTTACAACTGGTAAAATAGTGGATGGAACAATATTAGCAGGCGATCTTGCAGATGAAATTATAACTACAGCAAAACTTGCAGATGATTCTGTGGTTACTGTAAAAATAGTTGATGGTGCTGTAACAAGTGCAAAAATAGAAGATGGAACAATTGTTGAAATTGATTTGGCGGATGGTTCTGTTGCTACTGCAAAAGTACAGGATAATGCTATTACAGAAATTAAGCTTGCAGACGGATCTGTAACAACTGCAAAAATAGTTGATTCTGTTGTGACTTCTTCAAAACTTGCAGACGGATCTGTTATCACAAGTAAAATTGCAGATGCTGCAATTGTCGAGGGTAAAATTGCTGACAGTGCGATTACCCCAGCAAAACTTGCAGATAATTCTGTAACAACTGCTAAAATTGCAGATGCTGCAGTAACAAATTCAAAAGTTGCAACTGATGCAATTACAACAGACAAAATAGAAGATAAGACAATTATAGGTGATGATTTTGCAGATGACATTACAATAACTACAACAAGTAATGTAAGCGCTTCTACATTTGTAGGTGATTTGAATGGTAATGCAGATACTGTAACAAATGGCTTATACACAACTACAAATTTTGATGGTGATGTATTTGGTCAATATGCAACATTAGCCATTAAAGATGATGTTGTTACAGAATCAAAAATTGCAGACTTAGCAGTTTCTACTGTAAAAATACAAGATAGTGCTATTATAAACTCAAAAGTTGCATCTGATGCAATTACAACTGATAAAATTGCAGATGGAACAATTATTGGCAATGATTTATCTAATGACATTGACATAACAACAACTGGTAAGATTGAAGCTGTTGAAGTCACAGATGGTAAGCTATCTATGATTGATGGGGATTTGGTTTCAACTGAAAATACTTTACGTATTCGTAATGCAGGAGTAGGTAAGACTAATCTTGATGTAGATGGTGTGGTTACTGGTGATGCGCTTGGGACAAATGGTTCACGTTGGTCCACAATCTATGCAGACTCATTGAATTTTTTAACAGGACTTACAAATGCTGATAATACAGGAGGTTCTGATTCAGTAATAAATTTAGGAACTGCGGGAGCTGATTCTGCTCAAATCCGTATTGGTCACAATGGTGCTGATACTGCAATATTTGATGCTGATTGGGAGATCGATGCTTCTGGCAATGCTTTATTTGAGGGAATTACGATTGCAAATAATATTGATGCAGATATACTTAATATTTCTACAACAAGTACATTTGGTGATGTTATTACAATAACGTCAGGTGGATTTGATATTACAGGTAATTCAGATATGCGTGGTGATATTGATATGAATGGTAATAACATTTCAAATGTGGAAACACTCAATCTTTCAGGGCTTTTGACAGCTATTGGAGGTATCGATATGGGAGGTAATGATATTGATGATATTGATGATCTTGATGCTGATAATATTAGTGTGAGTAACGATGTAGTAATTGATAATGATCTTATAGTTGATGGTGATGCAGATTTTAGTAGTGCACACACAATCATTGATCATGGAAGCTCAGCTCCAAGTGGATGTTCAACAGGTGAAATATTTGTTGATACAGATGGTCATTCAGAAACAGTGGCTGGCGAATCAACGGATGTTTATTTGTATGTATGTACAGGATCTGGACATTGGACACCAGTTGTACAAGATTAAACTTGAACAAATCGTATGCACAAAAAACGACTTACTCTTTGAGTAAGTTGTTTTTGTTTTGTTAGGGTAAAATAGCATTTATTGCATCAAGGTCCTTGCAATCATATTTCATACTTGGTGAATAGAAACTTTTGCGAGGTCCATGACATCCACCATTATCTTTTGGTAAGGGTGAAATAATTGGCATGAGAAATCCTACATCTTGTGCATTGAATTTGTGATATAAATTATATAATGTTTTGTGACGTAATTCTGGGCTCATTCTTGCAAATGTACTCATATCATCTCCCTTGACACCACTCCAGTCAAAATGTACAAAGACATCGTGAGCATTGTCTTGAAATTTGTCATTCCATAGCAGTGCCCAGCACCAACCTGTTTCACCATCGTGCCATCTAGAAAAACAGGGATTATCTTCTACTGTGCCGTCTACATGGAGGCCGACACCGCCTTCAATAAAATCAAAGAGCTTGAGGTAGTTAGGGTCATCTATGTCATTTGTTTGAGCTCCAATAATAATATGCATATTTTTACTTTTTGCATATTCTCGCATATCTTCTATAATCACAGGTGCAAAGGGTTCGTCCAGATTTTCTTCTTGGTGATAAATTTGACCAAAGAGAAATACTTGTATACCCATATCCATTGCTTCACGAGTTATTTGTTTTACGTAAGCTCTATATTCTTCTTTTTCAAAAGATGGCTTGCAAGTATGCTCTCCCCAAAAATTCTTACTATTTTTTTTACACATTTCACTAAAATCAAATTTACGATTTTCATCATAATATACATAATTCTCTTTTTTATTGATGGCTTCTGCTATAAACATTCCATACAGCACATTATCTCTATTGATTTTATCCATTATTTTTTGAGCTTCACGAAAATCAGGGGAATCTAGCCAGGTTTCTATTGCACGTGAAAAAAAATAACAATTACTTTCTTTCGCAACTTTTATATCCTTACTAGTTCGATTATATCCGCTCAATATTCCATCAGCGACACATCCGTGAGTTTTCATCTTATTTATATCGGGTACAGGCCATATTTTTGGAGGTTCTTTGACAACAATCTTTTTTTCAATATATGGAGGCATTGCAAAAGTGGGAACTTGTTCATTTTTTGCAATAAATTTGGGAGCAAGAAAACCAACTGTTGCAGTTATTATTAAAACACAACAGAATGCATAAAATTTTTTTGTTTTGAAACATTGTATTTTCATATACCTTTATAGTACAATTATATTGTAAAAAGATAAATAGGTTTTTATTATGAATAAGTTTGAACCAGTTGATATGGTTGAGAAAAGTAATGCCATAGAATCAAAAACATATATAGAAAATATTTCTAAACAAATGCAACTCGTATCACTACCAGCTGATATCGCACACCTCATTGAACAAGGTATAAAAAAATTAGATATAAAGAAGATCGATAGTGTAAATAAGTTGCAACAAGTATCAGAAAAGGCAACCTTGCTCATGCCTTACAAAATAGATTTACTTCGTGCTGAAAAAACTAGAGATAGAGAGTTGTCACAAGAGACTATGCAAAGTTTGCGTCGTGTAATTTCTGAAATATTGGAAATATTAGGAATGGAAGATATATATCCAGATGATAAAAAAAATGAACCTATAGTACACTAAGTTTGTAAATAATTTTATAATTATCTAGTAATGAACTAGTAATTGCAAAGTTGACAAAAATGATTTTGTCTGCTATAATAGATACATGATGAATTAAAAGCCGGGTGGTCATCGAGACCAAGTCACCCGGTTTTTCTTTTTGGTCGATTGTGAAAAACTGGCCCCAGGCTTAATAAGATATAAAAGTGACATGCAATATATTGCATCATAAAAAAAGACAATAGAATATAAAAAAGTAAAGTAAAAATAAGATTAATTAAAATAAATATAAACATATGGCTGAATTAAAAAAATGTGCAACATGTGGATGTTCATGTGGAGGTAATGAAGAAGACGTAGCTACTCCAGCAGAGCCAGAAACTACTACAGAAGAAGCAACAGTAGAAACAGGTTCTCAAATGAAAAGCTTTCGATTGCACAAGCATTCAAATGACACAGAGTTCGCTGTATTGTTAGCACTTGTGCCAGCAATGACAATGACTCTATTCAATTTAATGGGACTTCTATAGTTTATCTATAGATTAAAAAAATAAAAGACAATCCAGTTTGGGAGACCTGGGTTGTTTTTTGTTTATGAAAAAATTATAAATAATTACATCGTAATATTTGATTGAAGTCTAAATGTGTGATAGGCTATTATATTGAGATTTTTTCAATAGAGTTAGTTAATTAACAATAATATATTCACAACAACAAGGGGGTAAATTGTGGAAAAGAACATTGAATACAAAATTTTGATATTGACTGGATTGCAGATTTTGCAACTTGAAAAAAATGTGGTCAAGAATCTTGATGATATAAATCTTGCTCAAGAGCTTATTGGGATAGGATTTGATATTGACATGTCATCAGATAATTCCAGATTAATTGCAGGATGTGATTTTGTTAAGGAGGGGTTATGGTGTGTTTATAAAGATGAGCATCTTTCAGCAGAGAAAAAAGCTGTAATTAGTGAGTATGTGTGGAGAATGGTGTCTGGTCATGAGGAGTTAGGTAGCAAGTGTCTGTCGGGTGTTATGCGTGCCTACATTATGGTCGTGACGCGACCACTAGTGCCAGTCTTGGAGAAGCGTCTTGTAGATACAGAACATGAGTTATTTGGTAGTTTTGCTGCTTGTGGCGTGGCACAAGCAAGACTCAAAGATGCTACGGTAGCTGAAAAAATAGCGTATCTTTGGAATACTACTTCGCCTGAAGGAGGAATGGCATATTTAGACTATTCTCTTGAACATGGTCAACTCCCTGGAGATGACTCATGGTTTGATGAGTTATTTGAGCTTGCTGGTGAAGTTGGAGGAGATGCTCTGCGCATGAAATTTACGGAGCATTGTTTGACACAATGCTAAAGATCATAATTTTAAGAAAGTCATTATGATTGATGATATCTAAGGAGTAAGGAGGTTAAATGAGTCAAGTAGAACAAATAAAAACAAGAGATTGTCTAGCACAGCCACCACAAAAAAGAATAGATGTGCCACTAAATGGGGGAACACTTATTGTGCCTATTGTCTTTGCACCACTTACAGGCAGGACAACAAATATTTGTGAGGAGTTTATAGCTCCTGATGGCATCAAAAAATATAGATTTGTGAAACAAATTTCTAGCTTTGGAGATGTAAAATTATTTGATTATTATGAGGCAGATACAAGTGAAGGACCTATAAATGACAAATTTGATATTCAATTTGGAGAAGCTTATGCAAATAAGCATAATATTAAAATTTGTTATAATGATGAATGTAAGCACATAACAGGTTTACAAAGTCATACAGAAATTCTTGATGCAAGATTTTGTGGTAAGGATAATTTTTATATACAATTTAAAAATTCTTTTGGTGAAAAAATTTGGCAAAGAATTTGATACAGGACATTTTTAAAACCTCTGAGATATAAATATCTCAGAGGTTTTTCTTATTTTTTATCTGTAAGTTTCCACATCATTTCAAAAATTTGTTTTACCATTTTTGCCATTCTTTCATTTTCTATAATTATTGCCTGGGGATTATCTGCAGTCAGATCAATTATTCGCACAAAGTCATCCATTACATCAAGTGATGTTTCGGATGAATAATTTTCATAAGGTAACTCTCGCATTTCACGATTATATTCTTTGTCAGCTTTGCGGTAGTCAATGATGGTATTGTGTGTTGGTACGAAACCTCTTACAGAGATATCATATTTTTTTGTATCTTCTGCCCATTCCCATGTCATATCATAAATCTCTTTACTCATATTTTCAGCCAGAGCATAAAACCCGACAAGTTCAGCACCAGGATTTGCTTTCATCTCATGCCATAGAGCTTGGTGTAAGCCATCCACACCTTCAAAGTACATGGTACGTACTTTGTTTTGTTTTTTGATGACAGATAAGATGTCAGGCAACATTTCTGTTGCTGTAAGTATGCGATGTTTACTTGTATTGAAAAATTCCTCTGGAGATTTAGCAATAAACATTTGAGTTTTATCTCCAGGCATTTTGATAACCAATTCCTTTTTACGTAATTCATCCAACAACACATAAGTTGTTGGTTTTTTGACACCAGACTTCTGAGCAACCTTGTAAGCAGAAGCCTGCCCCAATTCCAAAAGAGCAAGATAAACTTTTGCCTCTTTCTCACTAAGTCCCAAGTTTTCAAGTGCTTTTACTTTTTCCATGATAATTGTAATTTGTAAGAATTAAGTCAATCGTATGTCATCCCCGCGAAGGCGGGGATCCAGGGCTGTGTTGTAAAACGATTATTTTATAATTAAGTTTTTATTTCAGCATAAAGTTTTTGGGTTGTATTCCTAGATTCCTGCCTTCGCAGGAATGACAGTATAGCCATCTTTTCTTGGTGTAGGGGACGGACATGTCCGTCCCCTACGAACTAATAACATAAGTATATCACAAATAACCAAAATAGTCAATAATGCTGACTACTAAATACAAAAT
>JAOZNB010000060.1 GCA_029933995.1 Candidatus Moraniibacteriota bacterium
AATTTCATTCCAGATAAAAAAACCTCTGGACTTTCAGTCCAGAGTGGTTTAGTTCTTCAAAAAATCTGGTGTATTTGTGCCTAATCATGTTGCATTGCAAATGTTAGAGGAATTTTCTATTAGTGAAGATGTGAAAATTCAATGGCATTTACCAACAGAAGGAAGACCTGATTACACAAAGGAAGGTGGATTTAATGCGGGCATTATTTCACATCATAAATTAATTATTGATAGATTTATCTTTCTTGAAGGCATTCATGCAACACATGGCATTGGAGATTGTAGCACTATGCATCCAGTGACAATTTCGGTTGATGATGAAGAATTTTTGACTGTTGATGAAGCAATTCAAAATTCTAAAATTCTTTTTGATACGTTAGATACTATTCGTATACGTGATAACCATCAGACATTGATTGGAATTGAAAATCAAACTGATTTGAAACAAAAAGCGGGCACTCTTGGCTTTCTGCCTAGTCATTTTAAACGAATGCTCAGAGACACTAGAACAATTGGTATCACGATTGATACAGGTCATCGTCGATTGACACAAAACTTTTCAATTGGAAAATTTTTGTCATTGGGATTTACGGTAAATAATTTTCATTTTCATGGAAATGAGGGTGTCTTCAATCCAGTCGATTGGAGTGACGATCATCATGTTTTACCAACGAAAGGAAATGTTAGTGCAAATCCAAATGCTTATGACAACTTCTTGCGGTACTTTCGACGACATCGTCCGCCAATTGTATTGGAAATTTCTCATTTGGAAAAATATAGTGATGATGAATTGAGAAACTTTCTTGTGCAGTTTAAACAAGAATTGACGTAAATGTTTTATAAAGACAATCCCTATAACATATAAATATGTTATAGGGATTTATTTTTGATTTAAAAATAAAAAATAATTTATAAAAAGACGAGATATAAATTATATATCTCGTCTATAAAAATACTTATAATTTTGCAGAAAGTTCCTTCCATCTTTCGGCATAAATAGCTTGGACATGTGTATCGCTGGGAACGGAATAGAATAGCCTTTCTACATCTTCTATAGTTTTACACTTCATCGCATCTCTGTTGGCCAATTCTGTATATCTATTTTCATATATAGATGAAGCTTTTGTAGAAGAATCAGAAGAGTCATATAAGTCCTCGGCTTCAATAGCTGTTTTACATTTTTTTGCAAGTTTCTTTGCTGCAATATCCATCAACTTTGTTTGTCTACGTTCAAAAAAGTCAGCTGCATATGGGTGTGTTTTAAAAAATATTGCTTTCTCTTTCGCCTCATCTACGGTTTTGCACATCGAAGATTCTTTACGGACGAGGTCTATATATTTTTTGAAATATATAGATTTTAATCTTGATTCACTGGGAAGTGTATCCCATAGGTTAGCAGCTTCCTGTGCTGTTTTGGGTTCTGGTGCGATTTTAACTTCATCCTCTGCGAGCTCAAGTCGTCTTTTTTTATAAATTGAGCCTGCTTTAGAATCTTTTATTATCATGTCATTTGCTTTATATTCGTACACATGTGGAGCTGAATAATATAAATTCCTTGCTTCTTCTGCTGTTTGGCAATGTGCGGCCATAGTTTTTGCTTCTGCATCGTGTAATTCACGCAATCTATCTGTATAGATAGATTCTATTCCACTTTCTCGAAAGTAAAGCCAAATACAGTTTTCTAACTTTTTCTTCATTCTTTTTATTGATGTGGTAGCTTTTGCATCTTTACGAACAAGATCTAATAATATTTCTTTTTTAGATTTTTTGGAATATAGGTCGCCATTATAATAGTCATGCCAGGCTTCACAGATTGTTTTCATGTTTAATATCTCCTTCTATTCTTTTTTGAATGTACTTTAACAAAATAGCCAATCTGTTTTGTTAATAAGTTAAATTAGCACAAAAAATGCTTTTGTATATATTTTTTTACATTTTTATAAAAAAAACCGCTTATCTATTGACTTTTAGATAAAAATTGTATATATTGTATATACAAATAGTTTAAATATTGAATTTGAAATTTATGGATAGAACATTTAAACAGGTTTTGGGAAAAATTGGTTTAAGTAAACAAGAAATTGAAATATATACAATTGCTTTAGAATACGGACAAATGAGCATTGGTAAATTTGCCAAAAAAACTACAATTAATCGTCCAAATTTGTATAAGATAATGGAAAGTTTGGAAGTAAAAGGTTTAGGGAGTTTTTCAAATAAAAATAAATACAAAAGACAATTTGCAGCTCAATCACCATCAGTAGTTTATGAGATTTTACAACAACAGATTAATAAAGAAGTAGATTTACAAAAAGATTTTAAACAAATGATGCCAGATTTGATGATGTTGTTTAAGCAGGGTTCTTCCCAAACCAGGGTAAAGACACTATTTGGACGAGAAGAATTTTTATGGACATTTGATCAAATTATTGCTGAAGGAGCAAAAGAAACTTACTTTTGTGGATCTTTTCAGGACTTTGTAACTTTTTCATCATGGGAAAAACAACAGGACTTTGTTAAAAAAAGAATTAAAAATAATATCAAGGCATACGGTTTAGTTTTTGCAGACAGAGAATCAAAGTTAATATATGATAATCAAAAAGAACAGTTGCGAGAAACTAGATTTTTATCAAAAGATAATTTTTTTCATACAGCCTTTCAAATTTTTGGTAATAAGGTTATTATTTGGCAACCAAAAACACCTACAGCAATTCTCATCGAAGATGAATATATTTCTAAGATGTTTTTAAATATATTTCAAATGCTTTGGAGTAGTGCTAAAAAATAATTTAAAAATTGGCATTTTAAAAAATGTAAAGTTTGTAGATTCTAAGTCAAATTTTAATTACACAAAATGATAAGTTTTGTCATTCCGTAAAATAAATTTCTTCTGTGATGTACGAACAGTTAAGAAATTATTTGTACGGAATCTATACTTTAATATTATAGTGTAGATTTCAGACAATATTATTTTTTAATCAAATATAACGGACAAGCACATAGGCACTATCCCTACAAGAAATAAGTATTTTTAGAATGACAATTTTTAAAACATTTTTTATAGTTAAAATTTGAAATAAAATTTAGTATTCATTCGTTGACAATAGTGACAATATGTGCAAGAATTGTCTACTATAGTTATTTAACATCAATGAATTTATACATATAAGGAGGGTTGTGTTATGAAAGTATCAACAAAAGTAGAAAGGAGAATTCGGAATTATTCGCCACAAGGTGGATTAGATCAGACGTCTCTTATTTTTTTGAAACTCAGTGCTGTTAATCATCCACATGTTAAAGCGCATTTGGAGAGAGTCGCATTACTCGCAGACGAGAGTGCAAAAGTTTTGAAGAAAGATAATAAGGCGGCCTTTTTTGGTGGATTATTGCACGATGTAGGGAAAATTATTTTGCCGTACCAGTTGTTTGATGGACATGATATTGATACAAAGGAATATGTAGAAGTAAAAACTCATGCATTAGCAGGATTTGAAATTCTACGTGATTTACATTTGTTTTCAGCTTGTTGTGCTGGGATACACCATGCGTTGTATAAAAAGGGTTATGGTTTGATGGTGAAAGACTTTCCTCAAGATTGGAGTGTGGATACGATTAGAAAGGTTCTTGATATTTCTGCAATTATATCAATTTGTGATTTTGTAGATGCGTTTACACATCGTAAAACAAAAATTAAGGACCAGTCTGATAGTAAAAGTCCTAATTTACGTGGAATGTTAAAAGATAAATATTCCAATGATCAAGGTACAATTGACGTCGTATTACGTATCAATAAAGAATTAAACATGTGAGAAGTATATAGAGGAGATAAGCATGAAAGTATTACAAAGATTTAAGATTGGAATTTTTGGTTCTGCAAATGGTAGCATCAATGAATATTGTAATAGCTGTGCTAAGAGAATAGGTGAATCCATCCCTTTTTATAATGGCATATTGTGTACAGGTGCTTGTGAAGGTCTGCCACATGTAGCAGCACTAGAAGCAGATAATAATCTCGGAATTGTTTGGGGATTTTCACCTGCTAGTAGTTTATCTGAACATGTGAATGAGTACAAATTTCCAGAACGCCCGTATAATCTTATTTTTACTGGCATGGGTGAGAAAGGTCGAAACCTGATTTGTACACGTACTTGTGATGCTGGAATTTTTATAGCAGGTGGCTGGGGTACGTTAAATGAATTTACAATTATGTCCAGTCAGGAAAAGGTAATTGGCTTATTGGAGGGTTCTGGTGGTGTTGTTGATGACATCATCCTTCCAGCAGTTAGGAGTGGTAGACCATCATATAAAGCAAAAGTTGTAAGCAGTAGGGAACCAGGTATGTTAGTGGAAACAGTATTTGATGAATTACAAAAATAGAGCATACTTCTGTTTATGCCATTGATAAAGAATAAAATATATAAAGGTAGATTAATAAAATTAGTCTACCTTTTAAATTTGTAGTATTTTGATAAATTTTCTTTTCTCTGTATAATAAATGACTACATTAAAATTATGTGGAAATAGTCATTTAAAATTTTTATAATCTTTAAGAATAGGGAGGTATAAGAATGTGTGGAATATTTGGAATTTATGGGGCAGATGATTCTGCAAGGACTACTGCAGCAGCTCTTCATGCATTGCAACATCGGGGACAAGAAGCATTTGGCATTGCCGTTGCTTCCAGGGATGGACGTATTCAAACTGCACGTAAAATTGGACTTGTAAGTGATTCACTTGCTCGGCGTGATTTTTTAAATGCGCTTTCGGGTACGTCTGCAATTGGGCATGTTCGGTATTCAACTGCTGGAAAAAAAGATGGCACAGATACAGAACGTACACGAAATGCACAACCTTTACAAACGATGCTCTCGCTAGGAGAAATTGCTATTGTTCATAATGGTACACTTACCAATGCACAAACATTGAAGCAAGCATTACTTGAACGTGGTCGGACATTTCAATCTGACACGGATACAGAAGTAGCATTAAAACTGATTGGTGCTGATTTTGGTGAAAAATTGATGGTTGAATGTGTTAAAAGAATGCTTCCAGTTTTAGAGGGTGCGTTTGCATTTATATTGTTGACACCAGAAAAATTAATTGGTGTACGCGATAAACATGGTATTCGTCCGCTAGTTTTGGGTAAACGTAATAGCGAATATATACTTGCGTCAGAGACATGTGCGTTAGATGTAATTGGTGCTGAATATGTGAGGGAAGTGGAGCCGGGTGAAGTCATTGTCATTGATAATAATGGATTTACATCACATCGTTTTTGTGCAAGAACAAAACATCAGCCATGTATATTTGAGTTTGCATATATAGCACGTCCAGATAGTTTAGTTTTTGGTTCAAGTGCTACAGGTGTTCGTAGTGATATTGGTAGAGTGTTGGCACATGAGCATTCAGTTGATGCGGATATCGTTGTGCCTGTGCCAGATTCTGGTGTACCTGCCGCACTTGGTTATGCACGTGAGATGAAGATGTCTCTTGAGCCACTTGGTTTTATACGTAGTCATTATGTTGGTCGAACATTCATCGAAGCAAATCAATGTGCTCGTATCGAAAAAATTGATTTGAAATTAACTGCAAATAAATATGTTGTTGCAAATAAACGAGTTGTACTTGTGGATGATAGTTTGGTGCGAGGTAACACAATGCGACTTGTTGTTGCACGTGTACGAAAGGCTGGAGCAAAGGAAGTGCATTTGCGTATTGCTTATCCACCATGGAGATATCCATGTTTTGGTGGTATTGATACACCAACAGTTGAAGAATTATTTGCATATGATTGCAAGACAGACGAAGAAGTCATGCAAAAAGTATGCAAAGAAATTGGTGCTGACTCCGTGGGATTCATCTCACTGGAAGGGTTGTATACTGCATGTCACAAATCGTACGATGCAAGTAATCCAACATTTTGTGATGCATGTCTCACAGGTAATTATCCGATGAGATTAATTGATAAGAGATAAGTTTAAAGTTTACAGGTATCTGACTATATAGTCAGATACCTGTTTTAAATAAACAATCCATTTCTATTTGTGGTATGATGTGGGTATGATTTTTAATAAATGATGTATGAAAAAGTTTTTGATTATTCCAATTTTTTTAATTGTGTTGAGTGGGTGTGGAGAAAAAGGTGACATTAAAGATCATTTTTGTGGTGTACACATTAAGGTGCAATATTGTAAGTGTGCCTTTCATAATGAAATGTGTGAAGATATAAATATGAGTAAAGGAGAAGCCAAAGATTATGTGTATGCGCAGTGGGATGAATGGAATAATGGAGGTTCTGAGAAATGGAAAGAAGAGTGCATAGCTGACAACGGTGTGTTTTTTGGAAATACTTGTATGAAGTGTGGTACAGATGAAATTGCAACTGAGACTAAATGTGTTCCGATTGAAGAAGAAGTTTTAGAAGAAACTAAAGATAAAATTGACGAGGAGATTGACGATGGTAAAGAGATGATTGGAGACTGTAAATATGATAGTGATTGTTCCTCAGTATGTGAGGGCGATGTTTCCTGGAAAATGGGATGCAATCCGCGTAGTGGTGAATGTATAAAAACATTTGATACTAATTGTTTTGCTGATATTGAAACTTTTGGAGGATTAGAATTTCCAAAGGTGTGTAGTGCTGGTGAGTGTATGCGAGATAAAAAAAGTATTGCACAAATGAAAGTTGAATTACAAAATTTGAAAGATAAATCAATAGAAGATCTGAAGTTAACAAATGCGAAGAGACAAGAATTACAAGTACTTATGCTTGATGCAAATAAAAACTGTATCAATGGTATTGCTGATATGACAAATGTTGCCATTATGGAATTTGGAACACGTGTTGCATCAATTATGGCGGGTGGCTTACCAGGTTTAGCGGATGTTTCTATTGATTATGTAAATGAAGCAATAAATAGAATGAGTGCACAGGGTAATACTAATTTAACAGAAGAACAAAAAATGAAACCATCAGAATATATTTCATTAAATTGTGGATTATATAATGATTTCAAAAATTATCTCACGATGACAGGCCTTGAGTTAGATAGTGAATTAGACAGTGCACATGAAATTGATGATATGTTACAATCATTACCATAAATAAATTTTAAAGAATAGACCTTTTAAAAAACCTTTAAATAGTTGTCATCTCGAGCGTAGTGATAACGAAGTCGAGAGATCTCAATGCTATACTAGTATGATGAAACTATGAGTTTAGAGACCTGCCTGCCGGCAGAGGTAGGTTTCTCCATTTTGCTTTGTCACAGTTAAAATGACACAGGGATAGGTTCTAATATAATTATTATGAAAAAGTTTTTGATATTGCAGTTGCGACCTGATAAAATTGCAGATACAGAGTTCAGTGCATTTCTAGAAGCTGGACAATTAACTGCTAAAGAAGTACATCGTATACGTATGGAAATTGCAGGTGTGCCAGATCATATTAATTTAGGTGATTATAGTGGAGTTATCGTGGGAGGTGGTCCAAGTAATGTGTCCGACTGTGAAACAAAAAAGAGTGATGAGCAAAAAAAGTTTGAAGATGATTTATATGGATTACTTGATGAGATAGTTCAAAAGGACATTCCTTTTTTGGGCGCTTGTTATGGTGTAGGAATTCTCTCGTCGCATCAAGGTGCATGTGTATCAAAGGAAAATTATGGTGAAGATGTGGGAGCTGTAACTGTAAAGATGACTGAAGAAGGTAAAAAAGATGATTTATTAAAAGGATTGTCAGAAGAATTTCGTGCCTTTGTTGGTCACAAAGAAGCATGTCAGGGAGTACCAGAAAATGCTGTATTATTAGCTAGTTCAGATACTTGTCCAATACAGATGTACAGGATAAAAAATAATATATACGCAACACAGTTCCATCCAGAGATGGATACAAAAGAAATTATAAACAGAATTAATGTTTATAAATATGCAGGATACTTCCCACCAGAAGATGCCCAGAAATTTATTGACAGTGTAAATAAAGAAAATATAACAGTACCACAAGAAATATTGCGACGGTTTGTTG
>JAOZNB010000061.1 GCA_029933995.1 Candidatus Moraniibacteriota bacterium
GGAGCCACCTTGTGCTAGGCACGACTTTTATGGTGTAATAAAAGCACAAAGAAAACAATAATATGTCTTGAGTTAACTCATGTTGACTCGACTAGTAAAAACTGCTTTCATAAAGCAGTTTTTTTGTTGTGAATATGATCTTTGCTTGACTATTTGTGCTGTTGACAATAATTTATGCATAGTATATTATAAAGTTACTTACCGATTAGTAAGTATATTATGAGATAAATTAAAATCATTATGAAATCGGCTACAAAACCACAGAGACGCGTAACTCGAGATACTAAAAAAAATATTCTTGAAATAGCTCAGAATCTTTTTTCTGAGTATAGTTATTCGAGTGTTTCTATGAATGATATTGCTAAAAAGCTTAAAATTACTAAAGCAGCACTATATTATCATTTTGTCAGTAAAGAGGAAATTTATATAGGCGTACTTGATAAGGCTTATAATGATTTAAACGCATCTATCCAAGTAGCTCTTAGTGAAAAAACAGTTGAAAGAAGGTTGCGTGTACTTATTGAAAATTATTTAGATTTTGGTGCAAATGAAAAAAGTTTAATTAAATCTGCAATGTTAAAAATAGCATCTGATAATTTTAAAATACAAAAACATATTGTTAAATTAAAAGAGCAACGTATAAATTTGATTTCTCCAGTAATTGAGGAAATGGTAGCTAATAAAAAGCTATCAAGTCAAGCTGATGATAAATTACTAACGTCACTGCTTATTGGAATGATGGATGGATTAATTTTAGAATATTCATTTTTAAATAAAGACATTAATTCTAGTAAGGTGGCTAATCAAATAGTTGTAATTTTAAGATTAAATAACTAGAAGGGATATTATGACAAGAATTAGAAGGCAAAAGATTGGGTTGGCATTGGGAAGTGGTGGTCCAAAAGGATTGGCGCATATTGGTGTGATTAAGGTTTTGGAAGAAAATAACATTCCAATAGATTTTATCGCTGGTTCAAGTATTGGAGCTATGGTTGGAGGTTTTTATGCTGCCACAAAAGATGTAGAACGGATGGAAAAATTAGCAATTGGTACTGATTGGAAGTCAATTTTATCTTTGGTAGACCCTTCTTTGAAACATGGTTTATTTGCTGGTAAAAAAGTAAAAATGTTTATTGAAAGTCATATTGATAAGATGCATTTTCAAGATTTAATGATCCCATTTTCAGTTGTTGCAACTGATTTAAAAAGTGGTGAGGCTACACTTATAGATGATGGGGAAGTTGCTGTAGCAGTGAGAGCAAGTGTTTCGTCACCTTTGGTTTTTGAACCAGTGGAGCGAAAAGATACATTATTAATTGATGGTGGATTATCTATGCCTGTACCAGTTAGTATTGTGAAAGATATGGGAGCAGACTTGGTGATAGCGGTAAATTTAGATGCTGATTATTTTAATGAGGACAATAATGAAAATAATAATTTCAATTTTTATAAAATTGCTAGTAATTCAATTAATATGTTACGTTACCACCTTTCTTTTTGGAATACGCAACATGCTGATGTAGTTATAACACCAAAGTCTGGTAATGCGCATTGGAATAAATTTGCAGATGGTAAGGATATTATTTTGAATGGTGAGCAAGCAACAAAAGATCAATTAAATAAATTAAAGAAGTTAATTCAGTAAAAGTTATGATAAAGAAAATAACAATCAGTAAATATTATTTTAAATTATGAAAATAAATATTAAACAGCGAAAGGTCTATTTGATTGGTGGAGGGATTGCTTCGTTAGCTAGTGTAGTTTATTTAATAAAGGATGGCGGATTAAAGGGAAAAGATATTACCATATTTGAGGCTAAAGGTTCTATGGGTGGGAGTTTAGATGCTAAAAAAAATTATACTAAAGATGCCTATATCATGACCGGTCATAGGATATTAGCTAAAAATGCTTTTGAGTGTACCTATAATCTTCTTTCTCATATACCGACAATCAAAGACGAAAACTTGAGTGTAAAAGAAGAAATAAATAATTTTAATAATCAAATTAAGACATATACAAAAGCAAGACTTGTGGAGGGAGGTCATGTAGTAGATTCTTACGATTTGGGACTTAGATGGAAGGATAAATGGGATTTGGTCAAGGTATTTTTTCGACAAGAATCTTCTATGGATGGTGTGCAAATAAATGAGTGTTTTGAGGAATCTTTTTTTGAGACTAATTTTTGGCTTGAATTTAGTACGGTTTTTGCTTTTCAGCCTTGGCATAGCTTGGCGGAATTTAGAAGATATATTTACAGATCATTCCATGCACTTCCTTTTGCAGATACTATGGAGATGGTACAGAGTACGCCCTATAGCCAACATGATTCAATTGTTATGCCAATATTGAAATGGATAAAAGATAAAGGTGTTAACTTTGAAACAGAAACTGTAGTTACAGATTTGAATATTGAAGTGGTTGAAAATCGAAAGACAGTAAAAGAGATTTGTTTTAGTAATAGTAAAAAAATTACTGTTAGTAGTGAGGACTTGGTATTGACTACGCTTGGCTCAATGACTACTAATTCTAGTTTTGGCTCTATGAAATCGGCTCCAATATTGAAAGAAAATCGAGGAAGTGTATCTTGGGATTTGTGGAATAATATTGCAAAAAAAGATTCTAGTTTTGGGAGACCTGAAGTATTTAATGATCATGTTAAAAGGTCTGGCTGGGAATCATTTACGATAACATTTAAAAATAAAGTATTTTTAAATTTAATGGAAGAATTGACAGGAAATAGTGATGGAACTAGTGGAGGAACAACCATCAGTTCTTCTAATTGGGTTATGTCGATAGTAGTGCCATATCAGCCACATTTTGTAGATCAACCAGATAATCTATTTGTCTGTTGGGGATACAGTTTACGCCAAAATAAAGAAGGTAATTTTGTGGAAAAGAAAATGTCACAATGTAGTGGTGAAGAAATTTTAATAGAATTAATTGAACATTTAGGATTTAATAATAAGAGAAAAGAAATATTGGAATCGGCTACATGCATACCTTGTGTTATGCCGTATATCACAAGCCAATTTTCACCAAGACAAAAGGGTGATCGACCACAGGTTGTGCCAACAGGCTCAGAAAATTTTGCATTCTTGGGACAGTTTTGTGAAATTCCAAATGATATAGTTTTTACTGTTGAATATTCAGTACGGTCAGCTCAAATTGCTGTATATAAGCTTCTTAATATTGATAAAAAGATTGAGCCAATTTATAAGGGGTATTATTATCCAAAAAATATATATAGACTAATAAAAGCCATGCTTAGATAATGATTGTATTTTTTTACAAATAAGGAAATTGAAGCACATATAAATTTCTCACTAAAGTTTTAGATCGTCTAGATAGGCGGTATGAATAAATTGTTCAAACTAGTCCTTATGTTGGAGAGGTGTAATTAATGATATTATATTTTATGAAAAAAGTAGTCAAAAAAATTGGAAGGTTTATTAAGGATCACACAATAGTGTCTTTTATCGTTACACTCATAATTCTTTCTGGCATTATTGTTGCTGGTAGTAATATGCGTGTACAAAATGAGGAAGTATTAGAAAAGCAAGTTGCTCAAAAAGTTGTTGAAGTGATTCGTGTGAGTGATGAGCAATACACAAATCTTTTTGGAAAAATCGAAAAAGATGGAATTATTACAATTATTGCGCATGTGCCGGGTATTGTGCATAATATTTATGTTGAGAGTGGACAAACTGTCAATCAAGGGCAAAAAATTGCATATTTGTCTGAAACATACAGCGGTGGAAATACTGCTGCTGTTGGATATGAGATTGCAGCACGAAAATCTCAAACACAAGATGAAACTTTTAACAAGCGAGTCGGTATTATTACTGATCAGCGTGATGATGTCCGTAAAACAAATGATCTTGAGGCAACTATTGCACGTAAGCAGTACACAATTCAAAAACGAAATACAGAATTAGAATTTGATGTAACAAAGTTATTACAAAAGCAAGCTGCTGTTGGTGCAGCACGATATACACCAGTAGCACCATTTAAGGGTGTTGTGGAGAGAGTATTTGTTTTGCGTGGAGATACGGTTAATGTGGGAGATAGAATTGCTGTTGTAAATTCTGACGAACAGTCCATGCAGATGGTTGTAAATGTTAGTCCATCACTAGCGAGTGTTGTGGACGTTTCTCGTCCAAGTGTCATGTCTGTAGATGGTCAGGAGATTTCTGTTTTTCCACAAAATATTTCTCGTGGTATCGCTGACGATCAATCATATGTATTGACTTATGACATTGATCAAAAATACGCTAATTTATTTGTAAATAATGAATATGTGGAAGTATTCATTCCTATCGAAACAAAAGCACAATCTGAAAATGAGATTCTTGTTCCTTTAGATGCCGTGCGGTTAATGAATGAGGGATCAATTATTTTTATTGTAGAAAATGATATTGCTCGTTCAAGAGTTGTGACTACGGGAGAAGTCGTAGGAGGATTTATTTTTGTAAAGGGTGATATTAGTGAAAATGATAGTATTATTTTAAATAGGAATGTTTTTGACGGCGATCGTGTTGTTGTCGCAGGAAGCTAATTGAAAAATATATGAAAAATGAAAATGGGTCACAATATCACGTTTCAGAGTATTTACAGAAATTGAAATATCGATCTTCGGATTATTCAAAAATTCTGAAAAATTATATTACAAATATGCGCTTAGTTGCATTAGTTTTGATTGCTCTTATTTGTATGGGTAGTATAGCTTTTTTAACTATTCCACGGACACTTAATCCAGAGATTAATATTTCAGTTGTAGTAGTAACAACTGTTATGCCAGGAGCAACGCCAACAGACATGGAGTCATTGGTAACAAAAAAAATCGAGAAAGAACTCGCAAAAATTGATAATGTAGATATTATTACATCAACTTCACGTGAGAGTATGTCGAATATCGTTATACAATTTGATGATGGAACGAAAAGAGATTCTGCACAGACAGATGTTCAAAATGCTATAGGTACTTTATCAACACTGCCAAGTGAAGCACATAGTCCACAGATTAAAGCAATTGATTTTGAGGATGTGCCTGTTATGCGATACGCAATAGTGGGTAATGATATTGATGAGGCATCACTTAATAGTTTTGTAGATTCTTTTATTGAGGATTTGGAAGATCAAGAACTTATTGATCGTGTTGTTGTTTCTGGTAATGAAAGTCAGGAAGTGCAGATACTTATTAAGCAAGAACGATTAAATGAATTGAATGTTGATTTACAGACTGTGGCAAGCCTCATAAAAGGAGCATTGTCATCATATCCGTCAGGAAAGGTTCAATCTGATACGACAGAGATTGGTCTGACTATTGATCGTGACGCCATGACAATAGATGAACTAAGAAATATTATTATTGCAATAAATGGTGTAATGTATCGTCTTGGTGATATAGCACAGATTGCGGAACGAAGTGAGCCAGGTCATATACCAGCATTTATTACATCGACACAAGGATTGGAAAATAATGCAATTACATTTGATGTTTATCGTATTGTTGGATCAAAAATTGCAGATGTTAATGATCAAACAGTCGCAATAATGGAATCATATCAAGAAATAGTTGATGATAGTATTTCTTTTGTAAAAATTACAAGTGTAAATGATGATATAGAGGAAAGTTTTAGTGATTTATATAGAAACTTGAGTATAACAGTACTTCTTGTTTTTCTTGTGCTATTTCTTTTTATAGGTATGCGACAAGCTTTTCTTGCGGCACTATCTATTCCTTTGGTTTTTATGACAGCATTTGTTGTGATGATGATTACGGGGATGACGCTAAACTTTTTATCAATATTTGCTTTACTGCTTTCTTTAGGTCTTTTGGTAGATGTGACAATTGTTATTATTAGTGCAATTACAACGTATTATCGTTCTGGTAAATTTACACCAAAAGAAGTTGGCTTGCTCGTGTGGAAGGATTATTTTGGGACGCTCTTGGTTACAACTTTGACGACAGTGTGGGCGTTTATTCCATTGTTGCTTTCAACTGGCATTGTGGGAGAATTTATTAAACCACTTCCAATCGTTGTAAGTTCAGTTTTAATTGGTTCAGTTTTGGTAGGATTTTTTATTATTTTACCGCTCATGGTGTGGTTATTGGATTTTTCAATGCCACGCCGTACGCATATTTTCTTTAGTATTATCATTTTTGTCCTATTTCTTGTTATTGTGCAGCAGTTGTTACAGAATATTGGCATGAGCATTCCACCACTGATGTGGATTGCTATCGTGCCAACAATTATTATGTTAGGTTATTTCCTGTTTGTAATTATAAAAAAGGCATGGCAGCATGTTAAAGAATTTTTTCAGAAAAGGTCGAATAATTCAAATAAAACAAATGTGCACTATGCAAAAGATGGTATAATTAATCTATCTCGCCTTATGCTGTTTTATCAAAGGACTCTTGACAGTGTTCTTCAGAAAAAGAATTCACGACTTGCTGTAATAGGAATGGTTATTGTATTTTTTATTTTTTCAATATCTCTTGTTGGATTTGGATTTGTGAAGAGCGAATTTTTTCCTTCCAGTGATCAGACAATTGTGTATGTGAGCATGGAACTGCCGTTAGATACACGTGCAAACATTTCTGAAGATGTTGCACGTGAATTTGTTGCACAAATCTTTGATATAGATGGCATATTAAATATTCAAACACAAATTGGAGCAAAAATTACTGGAGATGGTGATGTATTAATTGGTGTCAATCCAAATAATGTTTTAATTACGATTAACCTTGTAGATGAAGAGTTGCGGGATATTACATCTATTGAGATTGCACAAGATTTACGTAGCAGTGATGCTGTGCGACAATTTAATGAGGGAAAAATTATCGTTAGTGAATTGAGTAGCGGTCCACCGGCTGGGGCCGATGTAACGATTAAATTGATGGGCGATGATCTAGATCAATTAAATATTTATGCTAATCAAGTTTCTGATTTTCTAGAAAATACAAATGGGGTAATTAACGTAAAAAAGTCTGTAGAAACAGGTAGTGGTAAAATTTCTTTTATACCAGACTCTAATCAGTTAATAGAACATGGGTTTAGCGTGCAAGAAATTGGTATGTATTTGCGAACATTTGGAAGTGGTTTGATTGTGAGTGAAGATGTTGATTTTGATGATTTATCGGATAGTAGGGATATTGCCATTCGTTTATCAGATGATATTCAATCAATAGATGCACTTGAACGTACATCTGTAATAGCGCGTAATGGTGTAAGTGTACCTTTGACAACGTTGGGAAAATTTGTATTTAAAGAGAGTCCAACTGAAATCAATAGAGAAGATTTGAAACGTGTTCTGACAGTTACTGCCGCAGTTGAGGATGGATATGATGCGAATAAAATAAATCAAGAAACTGGTAATTATATTGATGATGAGATTATTTTGGCACATGGGTATAGTTGGCAGACTGGTGGAGCAAATGAAGAAAGTCAAAAATCTGTGAATTCAATTTTAAAAGCAATGGTTTTAGCTATAATGTTGATATTCCTGACTCTTATTATCCAATTTGGGTCTTATCGAAAGTCATTTATTGTGCTTTTGGTAATTCCGTTAGCAATTTCAGGTGTTTTTGTTTTGTTTGCTATTTTTGGGATACCATTGTCATTTCCTGCACTCATCGGACTTCTTGCACTTTTTGGTATTGTAATTAACAATTCAATTATGATTATTGATCAAATTAACAAAAATCATAAGGAAAATTTGCCATTCCATCAAGCAGTTGTAGAAGGGTCTTCGTCACGGTTTGAGCCAATTTTACTCAGTTCGCTTACGACAATTGTAGGTCTTTTGCCAACCACAATTACGCAACCTGTATGGCAAGGACTTGGTGGTGCTATTATTTCTGGACTTGTGTTTTCAGGTGTGATTATGCTTTTCTTTATTCCAGCAGTATATTATATGATGTTTGAAAAAGAGTGTACTTAGAAAAAACCAGCATCGGACAGAAATGATATTTTGTATACGAATGGAAATCATT
>JAOZNB010000128.1 GCA_029933995.1 Candidatus Moraniibacteriota bacterium
AAACAAAATCGATAATTTTAAGATAATTCTTTTCGAGCAGATGCAAATAGCTCAGCAACTTCTGCATTAGATGTGTCAAAAGTGTATTGTAATTCATCCAACCAACCTTTTCCTAAATTATTAGATTTTATTTCTGTAATTAATAACTCTAATAATTTGGTATCAGTTTTAACACTCTCCAATTCATCAATGTAAGCACGTTCAAGAAAGCTAGCAGTGTGTCCATTTTTGATAACAGTTGTTATGATGGCATGTATGTCAATATTTTTAAAATTAGTAATTTCTTGAAAAAGTGTCTCACGTGTAAACTCATTTTTGAAGTCTATATTCAGTAATTTTTGAACAATGTCTGCATCCAAATCAGAAAATTTATCTACATTAAATATAATAGTTTCAGGGGAGTCATTTTCAATAAGAATTTGAGCTAGTGAGGCTGTGTCTAAGTCTAATTTATTAAAATGTTGTAACAATAAGTCAAACTTATTATTTTCTATTAACAATTGAATAATGTCATTTTTATCAACATTTTCATAATGGTCTAGTTTATCCAAAAGAGCAAAACCAGTGTTATGTTCGATTAAGGACGTTGCTATAGTAGGATGTTCTGATTCAGGAGTTAGTTTGCTTAATTTTTCAACTAAAATGTAAGCATCATTAAGGTCACGTCCTGTTAGTTCGAAATAATTATTCATTTTTTCTTCTGTTGTTTTTTGGCTATCTTCAGTAAAAACTTTATTTAGCATTTTGATGGTATTTTTGTAAGAACTTATTTTACTTGAGAGATATCTTTCCACTTGAGTTTTATATGATTTATTGTATCCTTGCACATCAGGTATTTTTATGTCTCTGGAATCATCGGGAGAAATTTGAATATTGCTGATATGTTTTTGAGTTTCTGGGTTATTTTATATATCGGCTAAAAGCACTTGGATATACTCGATAGCTTCTTCTGCTTGATCAATATGGATGCCATCTAGAGCCATTTCTGACTCTATACCCTCAACTTTGACAATTGGAAACACACCTTCTTCCGCTGTTTGCCCAATTCGAATGTCTGCGTGTTCTAAAGTTTCTTTTTTTGGTTCAAGTAAATTTTCTTCAGGATTCATATGATTAATATAATAGTTATTATATATAGTATATGTAATTTAGTTAAATGTGTAAAATAAAAGACCATCAATTACTTGATAGTCTTTCAGGTTTATGTAGGTTTGATATGCACAGCTTTTTTCTTTGCTTGGTGCATTATATCTCCTTTGACTTTGTAGGGATTACCTACTGAGCGAAATATGAAGTGGGATTGTTCGGCTGCGGTTTGGACTGTTACGTCTCCATAGTTGAGGAGGGTGGGGAAGAATCCTTTAACATCTGTAGACACGTCTTGAATATGTCGAAATTTTAGCTCACTTACTTGCCTAGAAAAAAGTCCTTTTTGTTCGACGTTTACAATTCGGTCTGTTGTAATTATCCAAATATCTAAATAATAATCAAACCATATTATGAATCCATAAATCCATATGAGTAATAGAAAAAAAGTTTGTCCAAAGAAAAATAATGTGCGAGCACCTTCAAATGCGAAATCATTAAATAAATAAGGGTACATGATAAGACTTATGATCATTAATCCGAGTAATCCAAAAATAGGTATGTATTGAATAAACATGTTAAACCAGTGTCGATGGATTACATACAAAATTTTTTCATCTGGATGTTGTGATGTAAAATAAAATTCAAGAGATTTCATAAAAATTAGTAATAAAGATTATTATAAAATAATTCATCAAATGGGATAGCCATGAATAATGTAACATTTATCAAAACAAGAATGATTGTAACAATGATAAATATTACAATAAGGGGTTTTGTAAATTTAGGATTGATTGAATATTTTTGTAAGCGTGTCACTATAAAAAAACCAGCAAATACAACAGTACAAATAAACATAAAGTACAAAAGGG
>JAOZNB010000062.1 GCA_029933995.1 Candidatus Moraniibacteriota bacterium
TTTTTTTATAATCTTTAGATATTTTTTAAGTGTCATTCCAGAAATGTTTATTTCTCGTAGGGACAGTGCCTGTGTGCCTGTCCGAAACATCAAAATAGAAATAACATTATCCGGAATCTTATACTTACATATTTTAGAAACTTTTTAATATTATAGAAAAATTATATACTTACTACGCTTTAAACGCACTCACCTTTCTATGCTGGTAGTTTTTGAGAGTAATAAAAATCCATATTCTCAAATTTGAGAATATGGACATACTAACTTATCTACAATTATACAGCTCTTTAACCTGCACATCTTTTGATTAATGCATTATTTTTTTGAATACAGACTGCGGTGGTAATGGCGTACATGAAAATATGTATATCCCCATCAACATAACCATCGCCCAAATAGTAACAGTTACACTTAATACTAAAATTTCTCTATTAAAAAAGAACATTGTAGAGACACCTGCCATTAACACAACATCAACCCACAACAAAATACGTTGACGTATTATAAGTATTTCTAGTGGATTTCTCTCACCTCTCAACACACCGCGTCGTATATGTTGAATTTTTATTTCAATTGGATGCTTAGTATTTTGATGTTGTAACGATTTTTTAGCAAGCATTGATCGCAAACTGAACGACAAAATACCTGCCATAACAATAGTCCAACAACAGATAAATATTCCCAAAGAAATGAATTGCGTACTTATAATAAGAAATAGCGAATATACAAAAAGCATTCCATGAAAAACATCGAGCACTTTCTTGAACCACCAAAAATTATCTCTGCCATTCCATCTCTGCAACCAATGAAATATTGACTCACAAATATATCATATTAGAAATAAATCATAATACAATAATTTTTCCATCATCTCTCATCCTCCCTTTTTTTTGAAGTATCCTAATATACCAAAAAATATGTTAAATAACAATATATAATTTTAGCGAGAGTAATACCGTTTGTCAATACTGCAAACAAGCGATATAATATAAATAATGACAAAATTCAAAAAGACAGACTGGATGCTATTACAATCCATAATTTTTATGGTTATTATATACGCTTGGATTGCACTCCTAGGTGCCCTTTTTGGTATTTTTTATATACCTGCAATATTTACATTGTGGTCTTTTGTATGTATTTTCTTCTATTACAAAAAGATTTTAAAATTTCCACCACCTTCCAAAGAATTTTTGACATATATTCTCATTGCAATTGGATTTACACTTATCATCTCTTATTTTACTGTGCCAACAATATTTTCAGGACGTGATCAAGGCTCTCTATCTGAAGCATCCATGCAACTAGCACAAAGTCATACACTAATTCAACACACAACAGAAAACACTGCTTTTTTTAATATTTATGGATATGGCAAAGCACTTAATTTTCCAGGATTTTTCTATACACCTGACGGTGGACTAATCACTCAATTTCCCCTCCCCTACATTAGTTTTCTTAGCGGATTTTTTGGCATATTTGGCATAAATGGCCTCATTGTTGCAAATGCAATATTATTATTTACATTTCTTTTATCCATCACAGCAGTTGCACGTAATTACATGAATCATAAATACACTCTTGTATTTATGACAATTTTACTAACATCTTTTTCCATTGGATGGTTTGCTAAATTTACACTCAGTGAAAACATAGCAAGCATGCTACTGTGGAGTGCTTTTGCGCTATATTTTTTACTTAAAAAATCACCCACCCCCACTACATATTTTATCTTCTCCCTCACAATATCTCTTTTATTATTTTCACGTATTGAAGGTATTTGGTTTTTTATAATATTTATATTTCTAGCATTACGAAACAAGCCTATTCAACAATTTATCAAAAAAGACATTTGGTGGAGAGCTTTTTTTCCATTCACTATTCTTTTCGTTATTTCTTGTACTATACTCATCATGAATATGCCATTTTTTATTACTATGGCAACAGTCTCTACAAATGCAGCAAATGGCATAACAGATTCATCTAATCTAGATAAGATTGCATATCTTTTCTCTACTTATGCATTATATGGTTTATTACTTCCACTATTAATTACTGGATTTGCTGGATTTGTTTCCTTACGTCACAAAAGATACAGACATATTATGTTACCACTTATCATTGTTTTACCTCTGATGATATATTATCTTTTTCCTCAAATAAGCAGTGATCATCCATGGATGTTACGTAGATTTGTTTTTGCACTTTTACCAACAACAATTTTAATCAGTATTGCATTTATTTCATATATTAAACCAACAAATCTATTTAGATATGTTACAAAATATTCATTATTATCACTACTATTTATTACAAATTTATTTGCTTTTTTTACATTCATCACATATGCAGAAAATTCCACATTACAAAAACAAATTACAGAACTTTCTCACAATTTTGGAGACAATGACCTGCTTTTGATTGATAAAAATATTGCTAGTACTGGATGGTCAATGATAACAAATCCCCTACGCTCACTAGAGAATAAACATGCTGTTTACTTTTTCAATCCAAATGATTTTACAAAACTAGACACAACTAATTTTGACCATGTTTTTCTCATAACCTCAAACAAAAATAAAAAAATGTATATGGATGTACTTTCTGATAAAATGCACTATGTTACAAAATATATTATTGTCACAAACCAATTAAATATTCAGAAAGCTAAAACTATTCCACCTAAATTTCCCCAAAAAGAAACTAATACTATACGCGGCGTTATTTATGAATTAACTACAGAATAATGTTTGACATCACTAGCTATGTACAATTGAAAAATACTAAACAAAAAAAATCATACTTTTTTATAAGATTAGTTCTCTTTTGTTTATTTATTATTATTTCCGCTCTTTTTATAAAAGAAGTTATATTTCCGACACAAGTATTTCAATTTAAAGATTCCATTAACTCCCTTGCAAATACAATATCTAGGCCTTATGAATCCAACACCGGAACTAGCTTTCACGTATCTTCCCAAGGTGAATCTAATTATACAGAACTTACTATCACGCTACCTAAAGATTCACCTAATTTACCTCATAACACAACACTTCTTATCAAAAAATCATATCTTGCCTTCCTGTCTCCTATAAATACAAAAAAGCATACTGATTATATTGTAAAGACATATGAAATCAAGGATACTCAATATATAAAAAATCAAGATAATTTGTATCAATTTGTAAGTAAAAATGCATTTGACTCTTATTTATTCAAAGACAACGCAGTCCTCTCAAGTGTAGTCACAGAACAACTCACTAACAAACTAGACGAGCTAACTGGTTTTGCACCAGCTACTCTAATCTCTTCAAAAGATAGTATCTACGTAACAGATGGCAACACAAAACATCCTATCCAAGATGAACAATCCTTTTTAGCACTTGGGTATAATTTTGATAATGTAATAGATACTAATAGTGAAGAACGTTCCATGCATAAAAATGCAAAATTATTTACAACAGCGAGTACACATCCATTTGGGACACTGTTTTATGCTACTGACAGTAAGAAGATTTTTATGTTTGATAATGATCTGCTAAATAAATTACCTGTAACAGCCTTAGCTAAACAACATGCAATTATTGCCGAAGAAGCATCCCGAACAACCACGGTATCCTGCATACTCAAAAAAACAATATTTCCACGACAATATAAATGCAAAACATCCCTAGACGCTATTAGCATATTCCATGGAAATACCTATCAATTTACACTCAAAGATGCACCAAATACTCAAATAAATAATTCTCAAATAAAACTTTTTACAACATTGAATAGTAAGTCTCTACAAAATCGTATCAATTCTATTAAAAATAATAGTTACAGTACCAATATTAATCATAACTAACTCTATGTTTCAAATTAAAAATTTAATTAAAAATCCTATTACCTACAAAATTCTTGTTGATATTTTTTTTGTAACCCTACTCATTATTAGTAGTTTCATCATTGCAGAAGCAATGCTACCTGGACTTATTAGTGCTTATATCTCTCCATTCCTTTTATTTATTAGTATTTTTTTGATTATTATAGTTATATCATTTGTTGCACGAAAACAACATATTCACACGAATATCACAAAATCAAAAAAAGTTTTACTAGCACTATCAATATTATTATTTACAATATTTATTTCAATAGCAAATCTTGGATACGGCTATTTTTTTGGTAGTATAATTATAATATTATCTATTACAACTTTTATACTATTTTATTACATCGTTAAAGACATTTTGCACAAAAAATAATTATCTTATTCACGCAAAATTGCAAGTGTTTTTTTTGCACATTTATCCCATGTAAATTTTTGCACACGCTTATTACCTTTTTCTTTCATGGTTAATTGTAAAGATTTATTATTTATCATTTTCAAAACACAATCTGCGCATTGACCTTCATCATCAACATCAAAATACAAAGCTGCATTTCCTAGCACCTCTGGAATACTTGAATTATTTGCAGCAACAACTGGAACACTAGCAGCTAATGCCTCTAATCCCGCAATACCAAACCCCTCATAAAGCGATGGTAATACAAAAACTGTTGCATTCTTCATCAAAATCTGCACATCTTCAAATGGAATATTTTTAGTAAAGATAATATCTTTTGCAAATTGACTTTCTTTTGCATGCTTCACAATATTTTGCCACAACCACCCATAGCCACCAACTAAAACTAATTTCAAATGTGGTTTTTGTTTTTTTATAATTCCAAAAGCTTTTATCAAAAAGACTAAATTTTTACGTGGCTGAATAGCTCCAACATGCAAAATGTATTGACTTGAATCAATATTATACTTTTTAAAAACCTTCTCACACACTTCCCTATCTACATCCTTTTTCCAAAAATTAATATTAACACCGTGATGTACCACACAAATTTTATCTACTAATAATTTTGGATATAACCGCAATAAGTCTTTTTTAGTTGCTTTTGATGGCACAATTAATTTATCCGCAAATCTCACAGAATAATCTGTCAAAAAATTAAGATTCCTTACGTCAGCTGATGGAAATGTTTCTGGAAATATTTTAAAAGCCAAATCATGAATAGTCACAACTATCCGTGTTTTTTTACTATGTACAAACGGCATATTATGAAGAGGCATCCACAAAACATCTGGCTTTTCTTTCAAGATATTTAATGCAAATCGTGTTTGTGTCCACATTGGACTTCTTGGTAATGTTTTAATAATATAATTATCTGTTTGTGGTGGTGCAATATTTTCATTAAATGTACCTTGATGATACAGCAAAAAACGATCTTCTTGTGCCATATTACCAAAACGATTTAATAACTCGCTAATGTATACACGAGTCCCATCAATACGACTAGCGTCAAGCTCTGTAACATGTATTGCAATACGCATCCAAAAATTATCCATATTTTGAGAATCCTCAAGTACAAATTCTCCTATACGTGTTCGCACCAAACCCGTTAGATATGCACCAGTTTTTAATACACTACCAATATCACGAGCTAGTGACCTAATATAAGTACCCTTTCCACAAACAATACGTAATTGAATTTGTGGAAAATTATATGAAAGTATTTCAACCTCTTCTATATGCACTATACGCTTTTTCATTTCAACATTCTCACCACGACGTACTCTCTTATATGCTTCCTGCCCATCAATCTTAATAGCACTATATATTGGTGGAGTCTGTTCTATCTCACCTATAAATTTTTGTACAACACTTTCAATTTCATCCCTACTTGGCTTTTTATTATTATTTATAACGGTTTTTTCCCCTTCAGCATCGTCAGTCTCGCTTACCTCACCAAGTTTTAAATCTGCAATATATTCTTTTTCACTTGCCACCACATCACCCAACTTTTTAGTATAATCACGTCCAACTGCCATCACCAAAACACCCGTAGCTAATGGGTCTAGTGTTCCAGCATGTCCTACTTTAATTTTTTTATTACCAGTCTGTCTACGAGCCCAATACTTCACATTTTGAACCGCACGCTGTGATGTAATTCCTAATGGCTTATCAACTGCAAAAATTCCTTCAACATTCATAGATACTTATTAAAATATAAACCAATGTAATTTTTCCATAAGCAAAAATATAGCACTGGTCATTACTCCAAATAAAAAGAAATATCTTGACCACGCAAGCATCCTGCGCTTTGGTTTATAATAATACTTCGATAAATTAAACGCTTCTAATGAGTGTTGCTTCAATATTTCATCTTCATTATTTATCATTTTTTTCAATGTATCTGCATATTGATCCGCTGATCCAAATTTAGCAATTCTAGGTGCATGTAAAACACTCTCCTCATGACAATACCGTTTTGTCACAATTCTTGGTAATCGAATAGCAAGCATCGCAGCTATTATGGAACATGCTGAAAATAAAGCTACAACACCCATCGTTATTCTCAAAGAATCATTTTCAAATAATTTTGAAATTACAAAAATAAAAATACCAGTATTTACACCTATCATAACATTTGCATGTGTATCGACTGTATGAGTCGCATCTATAATTTTCTGACTCAAGTTCTCTAAAAAACCAATTGTTAATAGTCTATCGTTACAATCTTCCAAATTAACTTTTTTCATATTTTTATAATTATGAACTAAGACACTTATTATACTACTAAAAATAAAAAACAGCCAAAAAAATTCAACTGTTTACATTAGATTATAATTCACACAAATTTTATTATGTTTCATAATATAATTAATCCTCAATTATGTAATAATGCACTACAACAATCTGATGATGTACCTATTATACACAATAAAGCCATAAAACCAACTAAAAAATAGCCAAAAAGAATAATATTCTTTTTGGCTATTTAAACAAAGTCTATATAATAGCACATTGTTTAGAATGCTTTCTGAGATGTTCTTCAAAATTGTCTGTTGTAGCTTCTAATTCATGTGCTAATATACCCAACTTACGTGCCCATGGAATATAGTGTTTTGCTGTTTCAAGCATTTTTCTGCGAATCTTCTCAATATCACAACACCACAATGTTAACTGATTGTGAAGTCTGTCAGCAAGCTTTATAAGAAAAAATACCCGAGGAGCTGTCACAAACCGTGAATGATAAAACTTTAATTGTTCCTCTTCACTACTAAAATCACTCTTTGGTCGCTTCGACACATAATCAAGTAACCATGCAACATCGCTACCATAACATTTTTTGATGCGACTCAAAGACCATTCAGGACAATCTTCTACAATATCATGCAAAAGTGCTGCCGCCACAACCTTGTACGCAGGAATTTCTAAACCCATCAATTCAAAAATATGCAAATAATCAATCAATATGATTGCCACAGCACGTACATGTTCAAAATACCTCTCACCCCCATCTCTTTTAGTATGTCGAAATGCATCCTTTGCATCATCATATGCCCGTTCAATAAACTTATATTCCTTTGAATATTTAGAATAATATCGTTCGATACGCGCAAAAAAAGTTTTTCGATTCTCACTTGCTTCCAATATTTTTTTAATTTTCTCAAGCATGTACTTTTCCTCCTCTATGTACAAAAATGTTAAATAACATTATTTAAATTTCATTTAACATTACTAATAATATACATACTTGTCAAGTAATCCCTCACACCTCTAAACAAAACCTAAAAAAAATGTTAACCTGAAAGTATTAAAAAACAAAAAAACA
>JAOZNB010000063.1 GCA_029933995.1 Candidatus Moraniibacteriota bacterium
TTCTTTTATCAAAATCATCTTCTACTTCTTCACTTAAAATTGGGTAATTATATTTAGATAATTTTTCCATTAAATAATCATTTATTGCGATGTCAGCCTCTGTTACAGGTGTTTTGTTTTGTTTTTGTTCTATAGTATATTTTTTATCATAAAACTGCATGGCAATATTACCTGCTTGAATTGCTATTTTTATTACATCTTCAATTTTTATATCATGACTTTGCATTATTTTTGATATTATTGAGATTGCCACGTCACTCCACTATCGTTATATTCCTCGCAATGACGTATTTATATGTGTTTTTTCTTATGTAAATTTATTATAAATCTGTCTATCTGTCATTTCAACTGTAGCGGAATGAGATAGAAAAATCTCTAAACTTATAGTTTCATCATGTTATTATAGTATTGAGATCTCTCGACTTCGTTATCACTACGCTCGAGATGACACCAATATAATGATTTTGAGAGATTTATTATTTTTCTATGTAATTTATAATCTTTTGTACACTTTCTTCTACGGTTTCATTTTTTGTATTTACAGTTACTTCTGGATCACATGGCTCTTCAAATGGATCCTGCACACCTGTAAAGTCTTTTATTTCACCTTTTTCTGCTCTTGCATACATTCCCTTTACATCACGCTCAATACATTTTTCTTTTTCACATTTTACATATACTTCTACAAAATCTTCTTGTAATGCACGTGCAAAATTACGCATTGTTTGATATGGTGACACAAATGCTGACACAACATTAATACCATGACCTGAGAGCATCTGAGCTAAATATGCCATCCTCTTTATGTTTATATCACGATCTTTTTTGCTAAAACCCAAATCCTCACTAATAGTTTTACGTACTACATCACCATCCAATCTTTGAATTGGCAAATCTCTATTTTGAAAATATTTTTCAATTTCTTTTGATAGTGTTGTTTTACCGCTACAGGGTAATCCTGTAAACCATATCACTATTCCTTTTTTGTTATTCATAATATTATTTTATTTTCTAGATTCCTATATACACAGGAATAACAACTAATTATTTTCTATTCCACTCATGTTCTATACGCATTATTCCACCACCTGCCCCAACCTGTCTCACTACCCTAACAATTTTATTATTTTTTTCTTTTGTACAAAACATTTCAACGACTCCCTGTCCTTTTTTATACAAAAAGGCTTTAAAATAAATTTCTCCCTGATTAAACATTACATCTTTAAATTTAATTTCAAAAATATTTTTTCCAACTTGCCAACTACAATTAAATTTACTTGCAAATGTGTTATTATCACAAACCATTTGATCTGTATTATTATCAAATACTTGTATTGAGACATTTAAATTACTAGCTATTTTGTTTATATTTACTACAATTTGAACAAAAAAATCATCGCCGTATTTAATTTGCACTAATTCATTATTATTCACATCAGATAATTTAACCTCTGTAATATTTACAGCTTTTTTTACCTCTTTTTTGCTTTCTTCTATTTGTTTATTTTGTTCTTTTTGTTCTTTTTCTAGTTTTTCTTTTTTTTCTAATTCTTTACGTTTATCTTCTAGTACATTTCTGTATATATATTTATCACATACCTCATCTACATCTCCTGAATCCAATATTTTTCCACTATCAAGCAATAATGCTCTATCACAATATTCCCGTACCGTGTCCATACTATGTGTTACTAGTATCACAGTCTTTCCTTGATTTTTATAACCCTTAAATACATCTAAACATTTTTCTGTAAACCTACTATCTCCCACTGCCAATACTTCATCCATGAGAAGAATTCCACGATCTGCATGAATCGATACACTAAAAGCAAGTCGCGCTCTCATACCACTTGAATAATTTTTCAATTGTTCATCAATAAACCTTTCCAACTCTGCAAATTCTACCATTCTATCAAACTTTTCATCTATTTGTTCTTTGGTGAGCCCTAATACTGTTGCATTAAGATAAACATTATCCCTTCCTGATAACTCTGGATTAAACCCAATCCCAAGCTCTAAAAACGGTGCTATCATACCATTTACTTCTACATTCCCCTCCGATGGTACATATACTCCAGCTAGAATTTTGAGAAGTGTTGATTTACCTGCTCCATTGTGTCCTATTATTCCCAAAAATTCTCCCTTTTTTACTTCAAATGATATATTATCTAATGCATTAAATTTTTCATAAGTTCTTTTTTTGTATATGTTTACAAATATACTTCGCATTGAGTCTATTTTTGCATGTGGAATTTTGAAAGTTTTTGAAACATTTGTTACTTTTACAGCATACGGCTCCGTATGGTACTGTGTTGCTATGTTATTCTCTGTCTGAGATTGCTTCGTCGTACCTCCTCCACCCAGGTGGTCCCTCTCTTGAACAGAGTTCAATTCACCTTGACGCAAAGACACTTCCTTGGTATCTGACCATCCCTCAACCCACTCTTTCAAAGACGTATTTTTTAAATCTGTATCACTCTCTGTAGAGACGCGATTAATCGCATCTCTACTTTTGATAGAATGTTCTTTTTTATTTGATTGTTGGTTATTTTTTTCATTCATATTTATACTTTTTCTGCTACATTTGTTATCAACTTTTTATATACCCAAATACTAAAGACAAAAAATGCAATTATTACTCCTATAAATAATGCTGTCTGAATCAAGTCTGGATAATGATTATTAAACATTGATTCTTTAGTAAAATGAATGATAAAGGCTACAGGATTAAGTAATATCCATTTATGTGTCCATTCTGGCAACATCGTTAATGGATATAAGATTGGTAATGTATAAAACATAATTCTAAGTGCAACTTGCCATATCATTGCTACATCACGAAGATACAAAAGTAATGGAGCTGCAATAAGAGAAAATGATAATATAAGTATATACAAAGCTATTGCAAACATAATAGAAAGTCCTATAGACATCATCGATGGCATAAATTGAAATCCTATAAAAAATGCGACAATAACTACGATATTCATCAAAAATACCATTCCTGTATTTATTGTCGAAGCTAGGATAATTGACCACCTTGGTACATAAATTTTTGTTACCAATTGAGCCTTACTTTTAAGTGCGTTCATGCCAGCGTTAGTTCCTTCTGAAAAGAAAGTAAAAAGCATGAGTGCAACAAGGAGCTGTAAAGAATAATTCTCTATACCTCCACCACGAGCACCAGTACCAAATACACCTGAAAAAACAGCTGCGAGGACCAAAAAAAGGAGGAGTGGTTGCAATATAGCCCATACGTATCCAAGTGCAGATCCTTGATATCGAAGCTTAAAATCTGTTTTTGCAAGCATCCATATCAACTCCTTATAATTTTCATGTTCTTGTAACGCTTCTTTAATTATTTTCATTATTTCTATACTAAAAAGACCTTATTTCAAAACATTTTTATTATATCATATTAAATTATTGACGCAATAATTTAATTATTTTACTTGACCTATACCTATTTATAACTTATACTTGACTGTAATCATAAAATTAAATACTACCTAAGGAGGTTATTCAAATGAAATTCTTCATTACTATGATTATTTGTTTTTGTTCTTTTTTTCCGTCACTCTCACATGCCGTAGACGCAGACTATTCATTTATACCTGTCAAAGGTGATAATGTAGTAGGATATCACATTTACTATGTAGAGGTTCTGTTAAATCCTGAGACAGCATCAACTATGATAGTGTCCAATGGAACAGTTGGTGATGATGGACGTGTACACTGCACTATTAGCAATCTCAAAGAAGGTAAAACATATTTATTTACAGTAGCAGCTATAGACACAAATGCTGTTGAGGGTGCGATGTCATATGTACTTCAGTTTATAATAAATATGAACTCATTTCCCGGACCAATGCATTTAACAAAAGATGATGCATTTCAAGCTAGGATCAAACTTATAGACTAAATCATGCTAAAATTGAGGCGATAAACAAAATTGTTTATCGCCTCTTGTTTTTATTATCCTCAAAAACCACCAGTGTAGAAAGATGAGTGCGTTTAAAGCGTAGTAAATATATAATTTTTTTCTATAATATTAAAAAGTTTTTAAAATATGTAAGTATAAGATTCCGGATAATGTTATTTCTATTTTGATGTTTCGGACAGGCACACAGGCACTGTCCCTACGAGAAATAAACATTTCTGGAATGACATCATTTTTTGCATTTTGGGTTGTGTATTTATTTAATGTTTTTTAATAAGCTCTGATACAAATGCAAACTAAAAAACCAATAAAAAAAACCAATTGTAAGAAATAGATATTTAAGTTTTTTTGTATAACTTTAATCATTAAAACTCTTCAAGTATTCTGGCAAATTTTCAATCCACTGTGCCTGTTCTGGATAAAACAAAAATCTTTCAACATCTTTTACAGCTAGATTTAAATCAGATTGCTCCACTTGCTTTAACAAAAATTCAATTAGATCTTTACGATTCGTAATCGAAATATTTTTTTCTTTAAAAATCTCATAATTTGGCTCAATATTTTTTTGAGATAAAAACCATACAAGATCATAAAAATCTCTACCTTTTTGATATGGACGAAAAACTATGGCTAAAATCTTTTGTGCAAATAAAGTATCCAACGAGTTAACCTTTAGTGGAAATCTCTCATTAAAACTGTCTACAAATATAATATCTGTTTTGACGCTTTTACATGGGTTAAAATCAATTTCAAATTTAATCAATAATTTTTCATTTTTATGCACATTAAAACCAAATTTCTGTAATACATTTTTAAATTTAAAAAATACAATATAAATAACATCTGTTTTTTTAATTTTTACATCGACATCAAAACCCTGCAATTCTAATTTATTTTTAATATCCTCTGTTAATTTTTCTATAGAAAAATTATTTTTTTCTCCCACCAAATCAAAATCCAAATCCTCTGAAAACCGATTGATTCCGTGTGCAAATCTAAGACACGTTCCGCCCAAAAACGAAATATCTTTATTGTATTTACTAATTGATAGGCTTTTTAAAATTTGAGTTTGTAAATATTCCAACAATATATTTTTTTCTTGCCATGGAATATTCATTTTCTCACTCTGTTTTTGGAAAAAATCTTTACTTGGTAACATATTGTTTAATAAAATTATTTGTTAAAAATAATGTTTTCTCATTTTTAAAATCTTTTGCAAATTGCAATAACTTTCCTTTTTTATATTTGAAATCTTCATTAAATCTATAACCTTCAAACTGTTCCTTATTACCACTTATTACATTTCTATTCAAATATAAAAAATCAACAATAGCCTTTTCTGCTGTCGCAATGTTGTATGAAATACCATTTTTTTCAAAAGTTTCAAACCCACCAAAAACTTCTTTTTTAATTTTTTGATACGAAAATGTACCAAAAACATCATTTTTAAATGTTTTTGTTTTTCTGGTAGTTACTGATGTCACTGTAAAAACTGCTTCTGGAATAATACCGTAGTAACCAAGAGCTGTCTCCAAACTAACATATGAGGGATAATAAATTTTTGTAGCCAATGAAATAGAGCTGGTTGAACTTGCCAAATCACTTGGAAAATATAATCCTTTTCTAATCTTAATTAAATATCCAGCTTTTTCCCAATTTGCTAAATTATTTAAAAATGACTTACTATATTCACCTTCCAATATTAACTCTAACTCACTCGTTTTAACTAGTGGAAAATCTTTAATTCTTTTTCTAAACTCTAAATAATTCATTTCTTTAATTCATTATTTTTTATGACTTACGGAAACGTCTTTATACTACCATATATTGAAAAAATAACCAAATTCACACAATCAGAAAGATTTAACCACCTTCCAAATCTGTTATTCTCAAAATGTATATTTCTTGTAGATATACCTTGTACCTGTCCTTTTTATACACAAATTCAACAAACGGACTAGTCTATGCAAAAAAAGATGAGAAGTAAACTTACTTCTCATCCTTTTTATTTTGCATTCAATCCACTCTATTTATTACGATATTAATTTATTGTTTAAATAATCATAATACTCATCATTTTTTGCATTTTGAGTTGTATATTTATTCATGGTTTTTTGATAAGCCTTTTTACCCATTTGAATTCGTAATTTTTTATCTTTAATTAATTGTGCTAATTTACTTACCCACTCTTCCGTATTACCTGCTACAAATCCATCTTCTCCATCATTAATAGCTTCTCTATAAGTTTGATTGTCTACTGCAATTGTTGGTACTTTTACAATTCCTGCCTCAAAAAATTTTAATTCTGATTTTGCTTCACAAAATGGATTATCATATTCTAGTGGTGCCAAATTAATATCACACTTAGCTATATTTGCAAAATGTTTTTTACGTGCAACATATGGTAGCTGTTTAATTCTATTTTTAAATTTTTGTACTAATTCACTTTCTATATCAAGCGGACCAACTAATAACAGCTCTACATTTTTGTATTTTTCCATAATTGTCACTAGTACATTTGTAATTGTTGCAAAATCTTTGTTGTGACTTATTGTGCCGCTGAAGTATCCTAGTTTTATTATGTCTGCCTGAGATTGCTTCGTCGTTCCTCCTTCACCCAGGTGGTCACTCTCTTGAACAGAGTTCAATTCACTTTGACGCAAAGACATTGTAGCGTTTTTGACATCTTCTTTGGATAGCTTATTTGGTACAATAAATACTTTTTTATTTTCTTCTTGCAACTTATCTGCTAAAAATTTAGTTGTAGTTGTAGCAACTTTTACATAATCATCTCGCAGTATTTCTCCACCTACACCATTTTCATATAATCTTTTCTCTAAGCTATTCATCTTTTTATAATAATCCATGTGTTTTAAATATTTAGGATCATATACCAGGTCGTCTGTTTCAAAAATAATTGTTTTGTTTTGTTTTTTAATTTCCTCTATCATCTTTTGGACTTTCTTTGTATATAGTGTTCTATGAAAAATAAATACAGAAAATTTATTAACGTAACTTACCAATCTCGGATTGTCCTGTACCGTGACACCACATTCAAAATCATTAAATTCTAATTCTTCTGCAACATGCGTTGTCCTATACCGAGCACTGTCTCCTACGCCTCCAGAGATAAATAATATATCACCACTACCAACTGATCGAAATAATGCAAAAAATGCGCCACACACTCGTTTACCGCCATTTATGACGCCATCTCGCTTAATCACCTGCCACGATTTACCAATTTTAATTAAAAATGTATTCATATTAACTTTAAAATATTATTTTTTTATTTCTAAATGATATTTATTATATTTCTATAATCAATATAATTAACATTATCAACCTCATTTAGCTGATTCAAACTGAGTACAAACATTTCTTTCTCTTTATTATTTTTTCCATCAAAACCTCTCAATACACGAGAATCAATTTGTTTTTTCAACTTTTTATATTTAACTTCGATAAGTTTAATTGTTTTTGCACGATCTACAATAAAATCAATTTCAGATTTTGATATTGTTCTATAAAAAAATATCTTATTTTTTATATCACTGCTCAATTCTAAAAATACAAAATTTTCAAATAGCATTCCATTATCTTGCCTATTCTCAATTTCCAAAAAATTGTTCAATATTGCATTACGCAAACCTAAATCAAAAAAATATATTTTTGGCATTTTTGTAATTTCTTTTCTAATATTATTTTGGAA
>JAOZNB010000064.1:0-5231 GCA_029933995.1 Candidatus Moraniibacteriota bacterium
CCTCCTGTGTTTTTTTTAATTTAAATGATATAATATCATTATATAGAATATCTGTTAACGAACGATGTGTAATACTATAATAATTTAATATTTCTGTCAATCTAAACTAATCCCTAAAATTTGACTTTAAATTACACTTCTTCCTTATTATGAATGAATTTTTAACACAGCAATTATTATTTTTAGCGATTACTTTTGGTTTATTAATTATTCCAGGTTGGTTTTTTTTATCTACCTTATTTCACCGTAATCAGTTTGCACCTATTGAAAAATTTGTTCTTAGTGTTCCTATCAGCTTTTCACTTATTACACTTACTGTCATTATAATTAATGCCCTTGGCATCGCTCTAACAAAAGAAAATATTCTCATAACACTTGGTGTAATCATTATCCCACTCATCATCACATCTATTTTTGTTAAACAAAAATGTGCTGGAGGGACATGCCCGTCTACTACTACAATCTTTAATTTTTCCAAAAAACAAACTGTACTAATTGTAATTCTTGTAATATTTACAATTACAGCCAAAGGAATTTTCCTCACAAACACAATATTCCCCACAGCCACAGACCTCGGTCATCACATGTTTTGGGTTGAAAAAATAACAACCGAGCAAAAATTACCCACCTATGAAAAAATCAGGATTGACCCTATAACAAATACATTCAACGAGCCTGAACATATAGCCGATTTCATAGTTGGTGAACATATCATTTTTGCAGTTATTAAAACTTTTACAGGTCAATCTGTCGTAAGTACATTTCCATCACTGATATTATTTATTATAAATATATTTACAGTTCTTATACTGTTTATATTATCTAGACGATTTTTCTCATCTTATAGATATGGTGCTGAAATTGCTATTTTGACATTGCTTTTCATTGGTCCTCTGTGGACTATCAGTGGTGCTGGTGCAAAATTTATCAGTGGTGGTGTAATTGGTAATCTGCTGGGCAATTTACTCATACCTACAATTTTATATTTTACATATCGTGCATTTACTACAAAAAAAGCAACCTTGCTTGTACCCGCAATTATACTAGTAACAACACTTGCTTATACTCATCATCTAAGTGCACTTATTTTTGGATATATTTTTATTTTTAGTATTTTAGGATTTATCATTCTACAAAAAGATGGCTGGAATGGCTATAAAAAACTTTTTGCACTTCTCAAAAATCCATATATTTTACCTCTTTTATTTATAGCTGTTATGTCGCTGATTGTATTAGCTCCGCCCTCATACCTAGATCGAGAGGCTATTAGCTCATCTATTGGCGCACCCTCAAAATCAACACGCACAGGAGTGCCCTTTCAACAACTGATGTACATGTTAGGCGAAGCACGATTTATATTTGGCTTTATTGGTCTGTTAATTCTTTCTGCTTTCTCTTTGTTAAAACGATTCAATAAATTACCACCTTCAAGCAAAAAAAACACACCTACAAATATCTATGCAACTATATTCCTACTGGGTTGGGGTTGGGCACTTATGAGTATGAGTCTCGTGCCACAATTTCTTAAAGTAAATATTATCTCCACACGAATAGCCACTTATGGAGCATTTCCCCTAGCAATACTATCTGGATTTGTAATTATGTGGATAATAAGTATTTTTATTTATCACAAAAATAAATCACTTATAGCACCCCAATTCATGTTTATGCTCTTTTTATTTATAATAATTACAGTTACATTCACAAGTGGATTACGAGATAATGCGACTTCTTTAAATAGTGCACCAAAAACAAACAAGGCCTTACAAACATTTCATGTTGGTAAATATGCCAATGATAAATTTGGAGATAAAGCTAGGAATAACAACCTATGGATGGTAAAAGACCACAACTATATAACATCTGACACATGGATAAAAGTATTTTTTGCAAATGATTATTCATTTCCTCTATCACGAAGCTATTTTAAAAGATACGAAACACACCCGGATCGAGAAATATGTACCCGAGAAATGATTTCTGCACCTAAAACTGCCCTTGCAAAAGAATGTTTTAATAATTTAAATGTCCACGCTATATTAGTAAACACAAATGAGGATGCTGGACAATTTAATTCATCTGCTGATTTTTACAGAATATACCAAAATAACGAGCTAAGTTTATTTATTAGAAAATAACCCATTGTCATTCCTGCGAAGACAGAAATCTATCAAGCAGTATATACAAAATCTTACAAAAAGATTCCTGCCTTCGCAGGAATAACACGCTAAGAAATTACTACTAACCCGTCACTACAAAACTACTATGAAATCACAATATATAATTATCTTTACAATCATTATAGTTACAGTTGCAAGTATGCTCCTACTTGCAAAAATAGAAGATAATCAACGCACAAACAATCAAGACTTCTGGAGCATATATTTTATCAACCCCCTAGAAAATGATTATCATTTTGTGATAGATAATAAAACTCCAAATACACAATTATTTCATTACGATGTAATTATAAACGACAATTCAGTACATTTTGGTGATATGGAAATAGAAAAGAATAATCATGAATTAATAGAATTAGAAAAACAAGAATCTGACTTCCCCATCAAAATCATAGTTACAAACGGCAATAATGAAAAAGAAATTGAAAAAAAGTAAAGATGCGTCACTATATGTCTCTAAAAAAAACCCAATCGCTAAGTCTAGTGACCTGATCTCCATTTATACCATTATAATAAAAAAATAAAAAGTGATCTTGCAATTACTGCAAAATCACTCTAATAACCTAATACTCTCAAAAATTAACTATCATTCCCATTATTCAATAAGGTCATCTCATCAAATGCTTCTTTTCGTGATAATAAAAAAGTCATTGTAATTTGTCCTAGCCAATACCCTATCATAAGAGCAATTATTACACAGATGATTAGTGCAAATAATGGCACCTCAGCTGTTGCCAAAAATTCAATCATTCTAGACTCCTTTTTTATCATTTTGACTCATAGCCCACACTGCACCTCGCAGCCATTCTTCTTTTGAAAACCCATTTGTTTTTTCATCAAAACACTCTGGGGTAATAGATTCCTGCCATGATGCCCTCACCATATAAAGGACTCTCATATCATCTCTGCTCCACGGATGGTGTCCGTCTTTAATAAAAACCTGATTCATCAATTCATTAATTATCTTCACTTTTGCCAAAATATTATTATTGGATTTGTTTTCTACGCCTCCAAGCCTATCAAATAACTCTTGCATTGCAGACTTACTCATATATTGAGAAGCCTTCTTCTTTATTTCGCATTCAATACTGTCAGACATCAACAATCCCTCAACTTCAATAAGTGTAAGCAATGCCACACCCTCTGTTGCACTTACAACTACAACAGTTCCAACAAAAAATAATACAACTACTACCAAAATTATTTTTACTTTCCTCACAATGCACCTCTCCTTATTTTTCAAATAACTATAAAATTATGTTATACTTCACTATGAAATACAACACTTAATTTTACTATATTTTACATATCATGTCAACTATAAAAAATCAATCAGAGTCTCAAAAAAATATCCTTTTTGTCACACGACCCCTCTCACCTCCATGGGATGAAGCAAGTAAAAACTTTGCCTTTGATTTGGCGTGTAATACTACAAATCACAGGATTACGATTCTTGTTGATAAATACATTAATGACGCACCTGAGCACACTATACAAAAAAAGATTTATTCTGATAATCATTTTTCCCTATTACAAAAAATGAGACTCATATGGTATCTCAAAAAAAATGTACATAAATTTGATAAGATACATTTATTATTTACTCCGACAAAACTCAACAGTCGTATCATGAAAATGATCTTAAAAAATAAAAAAATAACTATTATTCAAACAGTTGCCACATTACGTGATGACCTGTATTCAAGCAATGATCTAAAAAATATACTTTTTGGTGACACGATTGTAACATACTCAAAATGGGCACAAACTAAATTAAATAATCTTGAATTTGATAATGTCACTCAAATATATCCTGGATTTAATTTATCAAAATTCACACCCTCACAAAAAAATCCCGAACTCATGCAAAAATGGAATATCACTAATACAAATTTTGTGGTTACCTACCCTGGAGAATTTGTACGACTTGGTGCAACTGATTTAATCGTAAATACCTTTATTGACCTCTGGAGAAATCCTACTAATTCACATATCAAATACCTCTGCGCATGTCGCATAAAAAATGATGCTGATGCAAAGAAAAAACAAGAGGTTATTAAAAAAATTACAGCTGCAGGACATATTAATAAAATAGCTTTTACTGATACATTTCCAGATGTAAATGCTATTTACAATATATCTGATATAATTATATTTCCTGTAACCAACATGTCTGGTAAATTTGATGTGCCTCTAGCAATGATAGAACCCTACGCATGTAAAAAACCTGTAATTGCCTCTAATTTAGAGCTTTTTAAAGAGTTTTCTAGTGACAAAATCAATGTTATAATACCAAAGGAAAATAAAGAAGTCCTAGCTAATGCAATTTTAGAATTAGACAAAAATTCCGAAAAAAGAAACCTACTTGGAGAAAACGCATTTGCATTTGCACACGAAACATTTGATATTAAGAGGATAGCAAGTGAGTACACAAAAATCTATAATTTAATGTAGTGTACAGACATGTCTGTACACTACATTAGCCGACTACTCTATGCAAAATCGTAAAAAAACACGATTGCAAAATTACGACTATTCTCAAAACGGCATGTATTTTATAACAATTTGCACAAAGGACAAAAAATGTTTTTTTGGTGAAATTGTAAATGACAAAATGGTATTAAATAATTTTGGTAAGATTGTTAAAAATATTTGGTTAGAATTACCAAGTCACAATGACAATATTAGCATTGATGAATTCATAATAATGCCAAATCACATCCACGGTATAATTGAGATTATAAATGTAGGGGACAGACATGTCTGTCCCCTACATTTACGACATACACAAATACTACCCAAAGTTGTTGGAGGATTTAAAGCTGCTATAACAAAAAAATTCAACCAACAATTTCCAGAAAATAATTTCAAATGGCAACGCTCATTCTACGACCACATAATCCGTAAAGATGAATCATTGAATAAAATTCGAGAATATATTATGATTAATCCACAAGAATGGACTAAAGATAAAAATAATTCTATTAATTACATACCAATGTAGTGGACAGACATGTCTGTCCACTACACTCATCAATAAATTATGCGAGA
>JAOZNB010000064.1:5241-7478 GCA_029933995.1 Candidatus Moraniibacteriota bacterium
AAAAATAATCCTATAATCTAGCTTTAACTTAGTGACAGGTCGCGACCTGTCACTACAGCAATCAATAATTATGAAAGAAAATAATAAGTACAAAAAAAACCTGAACAAATTATCAGAACACCAATCTGATTTTAAAACAGATAAAATGACTGTGTCGTCACGTTTTTTTATGAGTGAAGACTTACTACCAGATGAAGAAACATTTGCAAAAGTGGAGGACATTGGATCAAATGAGGGATTGTTTCGTCATACTGCTTCACTTCCTGACATCACATCAAAACCAGGACGCAAAAATGCATCTGGTACAACAATTGTATCTGACAAATATATACTGCCACAAGTAAATGATTCAGACCCAAACTGTGGTATGCGACTTCTCAAAACTAATTTACATGAGAATAATATTGATGATGATGAAATTCAAATGCTGTTTAAACAACTTGTAGAAACAGTGCCTACAAAAGCATATTTTGGTACACAAGTACCCTTTAACGTAGTAACTGATATTTGTCGTAAAGGAACTTCTGCAGCAATTGAACACCTAGGAATTCGAACTAAAAATGAATTAGAAAATACTCAAAATGGAGGAAACTTTTTTGACAAAGAATTATCTCGTCAAGATATTTTTGATGTGATTCCAAAACTTTATTTACATATTGCAAAATACCGGCTTGGACTCCTAGGTGCTGCTGGAAATCATTTTCTAGACCTTATGAAAGTTTCAGACATAGTTGATGAAGATAAAGCAAAAAAAATGGGTATTGAAAAAGGACAATATCTTTTCATGATACACACTGGCTCTGGAATTTTAGGACAATACACAATGTATACACACACAGCTAAAAAACGTGAACACCTTTCACAATCCTTAATGGTCACACTCGGCAAAATGACTTTTAATTCTAGAAAAAAAGATGTATATAATGAAATGCAAAAAGCTATTAAAAAACATATGGCTGGTGATGACTCCCTACTTAAATATGATGCAAATGGACCTGATGGTGAATTGTATATGACAGCACGTGCTGCAGCATCAAATTTTGGCACATCCAATCGAGCAACCATCACTCACAACATTGCAAAAACTATTAAACAAACTCTGAACCGTGATGCTAACATGGATCTCATCTATGATATGCCTCATATTTCTATCACAAAAGAAAATCATTTTGATAAAGATGTATGGGTGCACCGTTCAAACACATCTCGTGCATACGGACCAAGTCGCATGGGACATCATCCACTTTACAAAGACCTAGGTGAACCAGCATTTATCCCATCATCCATGAGCACAGATGCTTTCATCTGTGTAGGAACAGACGATAATGTAGAAAGCTTCTTCTCAGCACCTCATGGCACAGGAAAAGGAGTTAATAGTGATGAAAAAAGTATCCAAAATAAAGACGAATTATTTGCCAAAATGGAAGACAAAGGAGTACACTTATACAATGCAAAATCATCCATCGTACTAAACCAAGACTCAGCAAGATACAAAAACATCCACCGCGTAATAGAAGGTGTAGAAGCAAACGGAATTGCACATGTGGTTGCAAAAATGAAACCTGTTAGTGTTATTGTATATTAATAAAAAATAAAAAGGTGATAACATAATTTTACGTTATCACCTTTCTGTTGTTGCGTTTACAAAGCCCCTGCCTTACCGAGAGCTTTTACAGTATTATCTGCAAAATCACTCCGATGTTCTGAATAGACAACAACAAGCCCATCTTCATTTGCTATCATAGCAGCTTCAGCACTTCCGTCCTTTTTGCATTTGACAAAAACTGCATACGATATTTTTTTCTCATCTAAATGGTCAACAAATGTTAACTGATTACCATTCTCCAACATAATAACAATCCTCTCGAACATTTGTTGGCAATGCCTATATCTTGCCTGTAGAGGATAAGCTGTTCTAACAACTATCGCCCTGTCCCCATTCTCAAAGAACGCTTTTGCGTCTATAACTTGCTTAGGCGCCGGCTGTGGATTAATTATACTACCAGCAAACGAAATTTGTGCTGAAAGCACAATCCCTACAACAATTACCAAAATTTGTTTCATTTTTTCTCCTCAGAAATTATGAAAAAATTATAATTTAAGATATTATTCATACCTCGCGACAATGCTACAACACATTATTGTAACTGAACATATTATCATAATTTCATTCTTTTGTCCAATATTATTTTTGTACACACTACTTCTAATCTTAAATTAAAATTAACTTTAACGAT
>JAOZNB010000005.1 GCA_029933995.1 Candidatus Moraniibacteriota bacterium
TATGGACTCATGATGCACCAAATATTGGTTATACTGCTGGAAATGTTGGAATAGGTACAACAATTCCAGATTATCAACTTGAGGTGTCTGGTAGTGCAGCGGTAATTGGACTTCATAGAGATACAAATGCGAATAATAATGGTACAGCACTTATCATGAATTTGAATAATTCAAATGGAGATAAATTTCGATATGGTTCTGTAGGTGCATCAATATATGATAATATAGCTGGTGCAGAAAAAGGTTTTCTCAGTTTCAAAGTTGCAGATGGCTCTGGGTCATGGGGTAATAATTATGAACAAGAAAAAATGAGAATTTTATATAATGGTGATGTGGGAATAGGAATGACACCGAGTTATAAATTAGACGTAGGGGGTTACATAAGAAGTAGTGGTGAAATTATTTCAACAAGTCAAAATTCTTTTAGATCTGTTAGTGGAAATTATGGTGTTGTGCATCGTAATGATGGTAATAATTATTATACGTTACTTACAAATTCAGGTGATCAATATGGACTGTGGAATTCATTGCGTCCATTTAGGATTGAGGTTGCTACAGGTGATGTTGGTATTGGAAGTAATGCACTTTTTGTAGACCACAGCACTAGTAGAGTGGGAATAGGAACATCATCTAACCCACGAAAAGCTTTGCATATTAATGGCACTGGTTGGAATGATTTTATTTTACACAGTCAAGCAAATAATGCTGATGCTGATTCAGTATTGGAAAGTCTTGGTGCATATAATTATTCATTGGGAATATCAGGAACTACTATATATCAATATTATACAGATAACACTAATACATCACGACGACTTACAACTAATGGTGTGGCACAGGATCTCGCAGAGTGGTACAAAGTAGGGCAACAAGATTTAGATAATGATGGCAATTCAACTTTGTTAAAAGGTGAAATGTTATGTATAGATCCAAATGACACACGCAAGATGATTGCATGTGCAGATGAATATGATCAAACAATAGCAGGAATTGTATCAACACAGCCATATACAACAATGGGTATGAATGATTTGGATGATGATCATCATGATGCAGTAGAAGTGGGTCTGGTAGGACAAGTACCAACAATAGTAACCACAGAAAATGGTGAAATAAATGCTGGAGATATAGTAACATCTTCAGATATGGCAGGTGTTGGAATGAAGGCTGTACACAGGGGATTTGTGGTAGGAAGTGCATTAGAAACGTCTGAAGACTGGGATTCAGATACATGTGAGAGTGTATCAGACATGGAAGATATAAACTGGCCTTACGATGATGGAACAAATACAAATAGTCCATGTTTTAAATTATCTGATGGTACGTTTGTAGGTAAATTAATGGTATTTATAAAACCAGTATGGTGGAATGGTGAAGAAGAATTAGCAGAATATGAAGATGTATTAGCTTTACAAGTAGATGCTAATCAAAGTGCAAGTCTTATAGAAAAATTAGAAGATGATATAGATGAACTAAATAGTAGTCAACAGGCTTTGATAAGTACAGTATCAACAAACTCTGATACAATATTAGCAATAAATGAAAATATAGTATTCACAGTAGATGAAGATGATAACTCAATAATAACTTTAAGTGGAATAACAATAATAGATAAACTAAAAGCAAATAATATAGAAACAAATATACTTACTATAAATGATGATATAATAATAGAGGATGATGATGGAGATGATGTTAATGCTTCATCTATTGGTACAATTACTATTACTGAGGATATGAGTGATTTGATAACCGAAGATAATAATAAGATTGAAATAGAGGTTGAAACTGCAAAAGTCACAGAGAATAGTCGTGTATTCTTGACAGTTCGTGATGCACCTGAGTTGGTTGTTGCACAAGTTAAGGATGTTGTAGAAGGTGTGTTTACAATTGAATTTGATTATAAATTTGACGAAAATCTATGGTTTATTGATTGGTTTATTGTCGGTGATGTAGTTGATTAATGATTGTATAAAGTTGAAATAGATAAAAGACAAATAAAAAAGTCCCTTATTATATCAATATTATATTGTATGATAATGGACTTTTGATTTCTGCGCATGTCCATTTTTCATTCTCTGGATTATAGAGAGTGAGTAATTCATTGATTTTGCGTACAGAATCGTCTGGTGCATTAACAAAAGTTCTAAAACTTTCAAAACTTAGTATGAACTGAGCAGTGCTTGCAAGTAATCCAATTACTGCAAAGGTAGCAAAAATAAAAAAAAATTAGTCTTGCCTTACTCCATAATTTGGTAAAAATACCAGATGTAGCCTGAGTTGTTGTCATGATAACAGTCTCTCAAATTAGTTGTTTATTGTATTATTCTTTTAAATGACGAAGGTGTATTATAGTATAAAATATTCTTTTTGTAAAGGTATGAAACCGCGAAGTGAAAAACCTCCAAAAACCTTTCATAGTCACGTTTTTGTCATTCCAGAAAATATTATTTGTATCAGAGCGTTTAGCGATGATGTACAAATAAATTTATCAGGAATCCAGATTATATCAATAAACATCTAGATTCCTGACAATGATATTTTTAACCAATCACTTCGTTCTTGGAAAAATATACATTTCTGGAATGACAAATAGTAAAGCTTTTTGTTTTGTTTACTTTGTTTTGGAGGTTTTTCACTTCGCGGATGAAACTTACATACTACATTTAATCTTAATTTATAATTTAATAGGTAAGTCACTTTTTATTTTAGACTGGTGTGTTATACTGTTTTTATGACTTATAAAGTAAAAACAGGGCAGTTTGAAGGTCCCTTAGACATTTTGTTGGATTTAATAGAAAAGGAAGAAGTGGATATTACTCGAGTATCTCTTGCCAATATTACAGATGAATATTTGAAGTACATTAGTAATCGTGATGATATATCATTGCACAATCTTACGGATTTCTTGTCTGTAGCTGCTAAGTTGATTTTGGTTAAATCACATGCTCTGTTGCCACTATTGCAGTTAGATGATGATGAGGAAGAGGATTTAGAAGAGCTTGAGCGACAATTAGCTGCGCTGAAGGTTTTTAAAGATCATAATGAAAATTTTAATCAGTTTTTTGAAGATGTAAAAAGTAGTTATGGTAATACTGGTATATGGGGTCAAGATGTACTTTTTTGTCCACCAGAGGGAACGACTTTAGATGAGTTACGAAGTGCATTTTTGTCGTCACTTCATACCATCCCTCGGATGGAAGCATTGGAGGAGCAAATTGTAAGTGATGTCATATCATTAGAGCGTAGGATAGTGCATATTCAAAAAAGTGTAGAGAATCGGGCTGTAAAAGCATTTTCAGAAATTACAGAAAATGCAAAAGATCGTTCAGAGGTTGTTGTATCATTTCTTGCATTGTTAGAATTAGTAAAACAACAAATCATTATTGCGAGACAAAAGGGTGTGTTTGATGATATTATGTTAAAAAATGAAAAAAAATAATTTTTTGAATAAATAATTATATGGAGGTTAAAGAAAAAAATATTGTTGCATTATTAGAGTCGGTTCTCTTTATGTATGGCCGAGATATCTCTTTCATACGTATCGGTGAACTATTGGAATTATCTGATGATGAGGTGGCAGATGCTGTTGGATTGTTACAGGAAGAATATGAAGGTAGAAAAAATTGTGGTATGTCTATTTTAGTACAGGATGAAAATGTACAAATGGTTACACATCCAGACTCTGCAACTGTAATTGAGGAAATTACAAAAAAAGAGCTAGAAGGTCCACTTACGCCAGTTGCTATGGAGGTCTTGGCAATTATTGCATATCGGGGGCCAATTAATAAGATTGATATAGAGGCAATTCGTGGGGTTAATTGTTCATTTAGTATCAGAAATTTACGTAGACGTGGATTAATTGAACAATCAAAAAATAATAAGGGTCGATTGCAACAATATCAAACAACTATTGACTTTTTACGTGTGCTAGGTATAAAATCTGTAGATGAATTACCAGAATTTGAAGAATTGTCACAGGATAAGCGTATTGATGCAATCTTGTATAGTGAAAGTGAAAATCAGGATGGTTAGATAATGATTAAATAAACCTATTTAGAAATTATTTTGGATAGATTTAATGAAAGAAGATGCTTTATGAGTGAACAATTTACAAAAAAACAGAAAGTGACACTCGCAACATATCCAATTGCTGTTTTTTTATTCTTTGCATTTTTGCTGTCGATGAGTATTTTTGTACACAATATAAATACCCAGTCAGCGGATGATGAAGATGATAATGAAGTAAAGATTGAAACAGAAGAAAAAAAGCAACAATTAAGAGCTGTTTTGTCCAAGAAAAATGATACGTTGCCAATAGCTACTTATCAACCAGTGAAAAAAGATGATTTCACAAGATTGGTAGTTAAAAATACGCATGCAGGAATTGTTTTTGACGCACATTCTGGTACAATTTTATGGGAAAAGAACTCAACTGATAAGCGTTCTATTGCTTCAATAACAAAATTAGTAACAGCAATGGTTGTAGTTGATCGTGTACAGGATTTAGATGAGTTAGTTACAATACCTGAGTCAGTGATAAATATTGAGGGTACAAAAGTTGGGTGTTCTACATCTGTGATTTGTAATAGTGAGAGATTGCAGGTAGGTGAACAAATTAGTCTCAGAAATCTTCTTCAGGCTATGCTTATGTTTAGTGCAAATGATGCAGCAACAGTATTGGCATTGCATATTGGTGGCAGTGAGGAAGGTTTTGCAAAGTTGATGAATGTACGTATGAAAGAAATTGGTGCAAGCAATACAAATTTTTGTCGTCCATCTGGTTTGGAGTTAGATGAAGATGTGGAGTCGTGTTATTCAAGTGCATATGATATTGCTCGTGTTATATCGCATCTAGTGAGACATGATAAGTATGATATTTTGTGGAATATGATGCGTACAAAAGAAGCTGTTGTTGCATCAGCAGATGGTTCTTTGAAACATGAGCTTAAAAATACCAATCGTTTGGTAGATGAGATGTCAAATTTAGTTGGAGCCAAAACAGGATTTACACCGAGGGCAGGATATTGTTTAGCACTCACTTCTACAAGTGCAAATAAAAAACATGATGTAATATCAATAGTCTTAGATGATTATCATCGGTTTGATGATGTGCAAGAAATGAGTGAATGGGCATTTAATAATTATACATGGCAGTAAAGAATATGCTATAATAAATTTATATGGAACTTCAATCTATTTGTACTACGCCAGAAATTGAAAATGTTTTGAAAGTTATGCTTACGGGTATTATTGCTTTTGTTATTGCTTTTTTATTTACACCAATTTGGACACATTTTTTATATAAATATAAATTAGGTATTAAAATAAAAAAGACTGGTGTACAAGGTGATTCTTTGCAATATGTAAGTACGATGCATGCAGATAAGGCGGGTACACCAACTATGGGAGGTGTTATAGTTTGGTTAAGTGTGGCAGTGTTAATACTTGCTTCACATTATGTATTTCCAATTATTGCATGGAGTTTAGATATTGGGTTTTTGGCACGATTAGATTTTCTTTCTAGAGCTGAAACGTATTTACCTCTCTTTGCATTAGTTGCAACAGGGATACTTGGGCTATTTGATGATGTGATGAGCGTGCGTGGTTGGGGCAGTAATAAGGGTGGTGGCATGAGATTTGCTGTAAGATTTTGGTGGTTATTTGCAATTGCTGCATTTGGTGCTTGGTGGTTTTATTCGAAACTTGGATGGGATGTAATGCATGTGCCAGCTGTAGGTGATTTTGGTATGGGACTTTGGTATATTCCACTTTTTATTTTTGTTATTTTATTTACAGCTTTTTCTTCAAATGAAACTGATGGTCTAGATGGATTGAATGGGGGAATATTAACAATGGCATTTGTGGCTTTTGCTGTAATTGCTTTTGCTCAAGGAAGTGTGGATTTGGCTGCATTTTGTTTAGCAATATCAGGAGCATTATTGGCATTTTTATGGTTTAATATTTATCCAGCACGATTTTTTATGGGGGATACTGGTGCAATTAGTCTTGGTGCAACACTTGGAGTTGTCGCAATGCTTACAAATTCAGTTATAATATTATTCATCATTGTTTTTGTATATGTTTTAGAATCAGGAAGTGCTTTCATTCAGATTGCATCAAAGAAGTTTTTCAAAAGAAAAGTTTTTTTGGCTGCGCCATTGCACCATCATTTTGAGGCACTTGGATGGCCAGAACCAAAGATTACTATGCGAGCGTGGATTTTTACAGCTGTTATGGTTATAATAGGTCTTACAATTGGTATTATTGGTGTGGGATGATTTTGATTAAAAATTTAAAATTAAACAATGAATGATATAAAAATAAAAAAAATACAAGATGCTAATATTCGTGGAAAGAAGGTTATTATGCGTGTTGATTTTAATGTATTACTTGATGAGGCTGATGATGTGAAATCAACGTATAAAATTGCTGTGGTAAAAGATACGATTAATTTTTTAGTTGAAGGAGGTGCGTCGCATATTGCACTTTTGACACATTTTGGACGACCTGAAGGCAAACGTGATAAAAAATATTCTCTTGAGAATATGGCTGATGATGTAACTTCTATTATTGGTAAAGAAGTGACATTTGTATCAGATTGTATTGGGGAGAGTGTTGAAGAAGCTGTTAGTGGTTTTGCACAGGGTAAGATTATGCTATTGGAAAATATTCGTTTCTACAAAGAAGAAAAAGAAGATAAAAAAACATTTGCTGCAAAATTATGCGCCCCATTTGATGTTTATATAAATGAGGCATTCGGAGTATCACATAGAAAACATGCATCAGTGCATGCAATTACAAAGTGCATTCCATCATTTGCTGGACTGTGGTTGCAACAAGAATTGGAGCAGTTGTATCGTGTAAAAAATAATCCGATACAACCAGCTGTTGCAATTATTGGTGGTTCAAAAATTGATACGAAAGTTCCTATGATAGAGGAGTTTGCACAGAAATATGATACAGTGCTAGTAGGAGGTAAGACTGCAGTAGAGGCTCGTGACCGTGGTATGAAATTTGGTGATAATGTAATATTTCCAATTGATTTTGAATATAAATATTATGACATTGGACAAAAAACAATTGAGCGTTTTTGTGAATCAATTGGAAGAGCAAAGACAATTGTATGGAATGGTCCAATGGGACTAATAGAACAAGAACAATATAAAAAAGGAACAATGACACTAATAGAGGCAATTGCAAATAATGAAGATGTTTTTAGCTTGATTGGTGGTGGTGAAAGTGCGCAAATGGTTGAGGAAAGTGGGCTTATGGATAAAATTTCATTTGTATCTACTGGTGGTGGAGCGATGCTAGCGTATTTGGGTGGTGAGGCAATGCCAGGCATAGATGTTTTGAAATGCAAGAATAAATCACAGTGTGTGGTATAATAAAAAAGGTATAATAAAAAATTAAATAAAAAAAATGGCAAAAATAAAAAAAATAGTTGCACGTGAGATTTTAGATTCACGTGGTAATCCTACGATAGAAGCTGAATTATATTTGGAAGATGGTACAAAATCATGGTCACAAGTTCCTTCAGGTGCTTCTACTGGTGAGTTTGAGGCATTGGAGTTGCGAGATGGTGATGAAAAACGTTATGGAGGTAAGGGAGTTCTAAAGGCTGTGGAAAATATTAGTGATGAAATTCAAAAAGCTGTTGTTGGTATGGAAGTATCAGATCAACGAGCTCTTGATGATAAAATGATTGAATTGGATGGCACAGAGAATAAAGAACGTTTGGGAGCTAATGCTATACTGGCAGTTTCTTTGGCAGCGTGTCGTTCGGCAGCTATTAGTGCTAAAAAACCATTATATGAACATATCGCAGATTTACATGGTACAGAGTTAGTTGCAATGCCAATTCCAATGTTCAATATTATAAATGGTGGGCAACATGCTGATAGCGGACTTGCAATCCAAGAATATAAAATTGTACCACAGGGAATTGAAACATTCAAAGAACAATATCGTGCAGGATCAGAAATTTTTCATGCTTTAAAAAAATACCTTTCTAAAAAAGGCTTAACAACGTCAGTTGGTGATGAGGGTGGATTTGCTCCACGATTAGATAGTAATATGGCACCACTTGAAGCGATAGAAATATCTGTAAAAAATGCTGGATATAAAATGGGTGATGAAATTGGTATTGCAATTGATGCAGCCGCAAATTCTTTTTATCATGAAAAATGTGGTCACTATGCGTTTGAATTAGAAGATAGGGCTTTGTCTGTGGAAGAATTATTTGATGAATATCAAAAATGGGTAGATGATCATTATATTATCAGTATAGAGGATGGTCTTAGTGAGTATGATTGGGATGGTTGGCATAAGATGTATGAAAAATTTGATGAACAAATTATGCTTATTGGTGATGATTTATTAGTAACTAATGTTGTGAGATTACAAAGAGCAATTGATGAAAAGTCATGTAATTCTGTTCTGATAAAACCAAATCAGATTGGTACTGTGAGTGAGACACTTGATTGTATAAAATTAGCACAGGATAATGACATGAAAACGATTGTGTCACATAGAAGTGGTGAAACAATTGATGATTTTATTGCAGATTTATCAGTGGGAGTTGCTTCTGATTTTATTAAGACGGGTTCACTGTCTCGCGGAGAGCGACTTTGTAAATACAATAGATTATTAACAATTTCAGAAAGTATATAGCATTATGAGTGAATCAAAACAAAAAGTTATTTGTATAGGGAGCACTGGAAAAGATATTTTTTTACCAGTGTCTTTAGGTACTGTAATTGATTCTGATGAAAAATCAAATTTAGAAAAAAAATTCTGTTTTGATTATGGAGGAAAAGTGCATGTGGAAGATCGCTTTACTACACTCGGCGGGTGTGCATGTAATATTTCTGTTGGATTAGCTCGTTTAGATATTGATGTAAGTGCTTTGGGAAATGTGGGTGACGATTCGGATAGTAAATGGATTACAACAACTCTTGCAGATGAGGGAGTTGATGTAAAAAAAGTGCAGAGCATAGATACTAAAAATACAGATTTATCTGTGATTATAGTGGATACAAATACTGGAGAGCGTACTATTTTTGTCAACCGTGATGTGGGAGAAAAATTGAAAATTAGTTCTACAGATATTAATGGGTTTGATTGGTGTTTTGTAGGTTCATTATATGGAGATTCTATAAATGATAATATGAAAGTGATTCACGAAGCTCTATCAAAAAAGAATATTAAATTAGCATATAATCCAGGTGGTAAAAATATTGCACAAGATGAAGGCGTTGTATTAGATCTCTTGCACCATGCAAATATCGTTTTTGTAAATAAATCTGAAGCACGTAAAATTGTAGCAAAGTTTGATTTGTCGTATAATAAAGATGACTTAGTAGATGAGGAATATTTACTTACAATTATTAGAGAACATATGCAAGTAGACGATGGCATAGTAATTTTGACAGATGGTCGCAGAGGTGCGTGGGTATATAGTGATGAAAGTGTATATCATACCGAAGTTATAGATAAACTGGTGCATGACGCAACAGGTGCGGGAGATGCATTTGCAAGTGGGGTATTTGCTGGAGTATTACATGATTTACCGATTGAGCAATGTATTGGATGGGGTAGTGTGAATAGTGATGCGGTAATTGATTATTACGGAGCACAAAAAGGATTAAAAAATATAACAGAAATAAAAGAAAAAATTAATTTATTTGAAGTAGAAAATAAAAAAATACATAATGAGCCTGTTCAATAAATTTAAAAAAGGACATGCAGATAAAGAATATTATCTAGCACTGGATATTGGTACAGAGATGGTTAAATCTCTGGTATTTAAGTTGGATAAAGAGGATAAAAAAGGTGTTATAGTAGGTGTTGGGAGAGAAAGGCAAAAGCGTGGTAATATGCAAAGTGGTGCAATTTCTGATATTAGTGGTGTTATTGAAGTATGTAATATTGCAATTGGTAAGGCAAAAAAAATGGCTGAAATTGAGGAAATTTCACATGCTGTCATGGGTGTTGCTGGTGAATTAGTAAAGGGTACAACAACTACAGTTCATTATGAGCGGGCAAATCCAGGAGATAGAATTAATTTACAAGAATTGAAAGAAATCATTCAGCGTGTGCAATGGAAAGCTTTGGAGAGAATTAAGGAGCAAATGGAGTGGGAGTTGGGACGTAGTGTTGATGTGAAATTGATTAATGCTGCAATTGTTGATGTTCGAATTGATGGTTATAGAGTTGCAAATCCATTGAATTTTCAAGGCAGGAGTTTATCAATTAGTGTGTTTAATGCATATGCTCCACTTATGCACCTTGGTGCAGTAGATATGATTGCAGAAGAATTACATTTAGATCTTATACGTGTTGCAGCAGAACCTTACGCTGTTTCTGCATCAGTTGGATATGAAGATATATTAGATTTTAGTGGTATTTTTATTGATATTGGTGGAGGAACAACTGATATTGCAGTAGTACGTAATGGTGGATTAGAAGGTACAAAAATGTTTGCATTAGGAGGTCGTGCTTTTACAAAAAGGTTGTCACAATCATTGCGAGTGCCATTTGAAGAAGCGGAGGTATTGAAAATAAAGTATGCTTATGGTAAATTACCGCAAAATGTGGCAGAACAGTTTTCAAAGGTTTTATTACAGGATAGTAAAGTATGGTTGGGTGGAATTGAGTTATCTTTGATGGAGTTTGCGGAAAAGGATTTATTACCATCAAATATTTATCTCTGTGGCGGTGGTAGCGCTTTACCTGAAATTGGTAGCGTGCTTGTGGACGAAGAATGGACAAAAAGTTTACCATTTACAAAAACACCACAAGTTCATTTTTTACAACCTAAAGACGTGATAAATATTATTGATCAAACAGGTGAATTAGATAATCCACAAGATATTACGCCCATGGCATTAGCAAATCTTGTTGTGGATATGTCTACAAAAGAAAAGGCAATATCTCAAATATTACATCGAGCAATGCGAGATGTACAAAAATAACATTGTTATATTATATATATGGTAAATCAACAAAAAATTTATATTGACATTGATGAAGAAATTACAACAGTCATTGATCAATTACATCAAATTCAAAGCAATAATGTTGCTTTGGTTGTTCCTCAACACGCATTACTTTTGCAAAGTGTTGTAAATTTGAAATTACTTTCCAGAGAAGCTAAAAAATATAATAAAAATATTGTTATTATGACACAGGATGAGGATGGTATAGCTTTTGCCACACGAGCTGGTATAGTTACTCAACCTTTTGTAGCAGATACTCATAATAATGTAGTAAAACCACAAGTTGTAAATACTGAATATCCGACTGAAAAAAAGAAAACCTCCAGCACGCCTAGTAGTTCTAGTATTCAGAGACAGACGATTGCACAGCCACGTCAATTTGTGAGTGAAATAGGTTCACAATCTTTTGATAAAGGAGTGTCTGGACAAAAACATGCAGTAGCAGGTATTTCAGCTAGACAGGTAACTTCAGCAAATCAACAAGGTAGTGTTGAGCAGGTAAATGATTATGTGGACGAGAGGTCCGCACATAATAATCAAATGAGTAATATTTCTCAAAAGAAACAATCTGTAAATATGCACCCAAAGCCAAATCATCAGCCTAATTCTGTTATAGCACAACAAACAAAGACCGTGCAAAGAAAAGAGGATTTTGGTGAATATGAACAAACTTTGAGTGATGCTAGACTGGCTAAATCTAACGAACATGCCAACAACACTAATCAGATAGCTAATAATTATAGTACTAAAAATATCAAAGTTGATATAAAAAAAGATAAAAAACAATCAAAAAACATGACAATGTCAAAGTCAATGGGTTCTGCTATGAAAGGGTTTGTGTTAGTAGGTATTATTCTGGTTATAATTATAATATTAATTATTGGTTTACCAAAAACCATAATTAATATCGAACCAAAACGAATAGATATTGATGAAAGTATGGAGATGACTGCTAAAACTGATCAAGATACTTATGATGGAGAGAGACGAATTATACCAGCAAGAGCAATTGAAAGAGACATTACATTTACGAAAACATTTGATGCTACTGGCTCTGGTGATGTAAATGCTCAAAATGCACAGGGTACGATTAGAATATTCAATGAATACAGTACAAAATCACAACCACTTGTTGCAACAACAAGGTTTTTGTCGGAAGATGGTGTTCTGTTTAGATTAGTAAATGCTACTACTGTTCCAGGCATGAATGGTGATGAGCCTGGAAGTGTAGAAGCTTTGGTTATTGCTGATGAATCAGGTATTGTTGGAAATATAGAACCATCACGATTTTCTATTCCAGGTTTTGATGGAAATCCTAAAGAGGATAAGTTTTATGCGACTAGTGATAAGCCTATGAGTGGTGGTGGAACTGGTGGAACTGGTGTGACTATTGTAACAGCAGAAGATATTGCACGTGCTAAAGTTGAGATGACTACTGAGGTAGCTGGATATATTGTAGAACAAACAACAGGTTTGTTACGTCCAGAAAATGAAGTATTGACTGAGGAATGTATTAAATATGAGGAAGTTCGTTCAGAGGCTAGTGTGAGTGAGGGGACTATGACGGATCAATTTATGTATGAAATTGTGTCAAATGTGAAAGCCTTGGTATTTTCTGAGGATGATGTCTTAGGGGTAATGGAGTCAAATTTGGCAGAAGAATATAGTCAATATAGTGAGAATGATGTAGATGTGGAATTGAATTATGATGATTTAAAAGTTGATTTTGAAAATGAGACAATAAAAATGAATGCACATGGAGCAGCATATGTTGTAGCTATTATTGATTTAGATTCATTTGGTCAAGACATTTTGGGGAAAAAACATGATGATTTATTAGCCATCATGAATGACTCTTATTCAGATGAAATTGAAAAAATTACCATAGAAAGTGTTATTCCGGGCTTTCCAGCATTTATTGCAAACCGTATTTCACGATTTGAGTTTATGACAAATTTATTTGTAAAGTAATTTCAGTTAGAGATTGATAAATTAAATTTTAGATATTTTCGGAGTAGTCAATAGACTTTTTGAGAGTATTAAATTTAGTAGGGGTTGACAAGTTTTGAATATTTGGTAGTATATATATTACACGTTCAGAAAAATTGAATAGTATAAGGTATTAGGAGGTTTTCCTTTGATAGATGGTCAAAGAACTAGGAATAGAATAGTGTGGATAACACCCTCTTGTTTTTTGTTGTTATAATTTTTTCTGAAATATATTTATATAATTTATGGCAAAAAAAGATACAATTAAATTGGAAGGTGTAGTAGTAGAAACATTACCAAGTACAACATTTCGTGTAGAATTAGATAATGGACATGAAGTGTTATCACATATTTCTGGTCGCATGAGAGTACATTATATTCGTTTATTGCCAGGAGATCGTGTATTGGTTGAAATGAGTCCATATGATTTAACTAAAGGACGTATTACGCAGAGACTGTAGATTATAGGATGTTGAGATAAAATTGAAGCAAGTATAAATTTGTTAAAGATTAGTAAAATGAAAGTTCGTGCATCAGTAAAGAAAATGTGTAAGCAATGTAAAGTGGTTCGTCGTCGAGGCCGTGTTTATATTATCTGTGTTAATCCTAAACATAAACAGCGACAAGGATAAAACTAATGTAATTGACGTATTTCTGCGTCAATAATGAATAAATTTAATCAGTGCATATACATACGCTTCAATCATTTATTCATTCTTTCCTTGAACTACATCAATTACATTAGTTTTATAACAAGGGAAAAGATAAATTATAAAGTTTTAAGTATAATAAAGATATGATTCGTATTTCAGGTATTAATATTCCAGATGAAAAATGTATTGATGTGTCATTGACATATATTTATGGTGTTGGTTTAACTACGAGTAGAAAAATTCTTAAAGAGTTAAAGATTGATCCAACAACTAGAACTCGGGACATTGAGCAAAAAGATTCAAATAAATTGAGGGATATTATTGAAAAGGATTATAGTGTTGAGGGAGAATTGCGACATGAACGTAAGATGAATGTACGTCGCTTGAAAGAGATTGGTTGTTATAGAGGATCGCGTCATCAGAAAGGCTTGCCTTCACGAGGGCAACGTACAAAGACTAATAACAGAACAGTTCGTGGAAATAAGCGTGTGACTATGGGTAGCGGTAGAACAGGAGCAGCATCCAAGACTTAAAATCATAAAAGCAGTATTATTTTTATAAAATATTTTTAGACAAAGTATCATGAGTGATGACATTAAGAAAAAAGAAGGTAAGATCGTAGAGAAAAGCACTAAAAAAGTAGCTGGTTTAGTCGGTAAAAAAGAAGAAAGTACGGCTAACGTTGGTAAAAAGTCCAAAAAAGGTGGTAAAAGACAAATCCGTAAGGCTCAAGCGCATATTCAATCTACATACAATAATACTATTGTTACTATTACAGATTTGAATGGTGCTGTATTGGGATGGGCAAGCGCTGGAATACTTGGGTTTAAAGGGGCGAAAAAATCAACACCATATGCAGCTTCTCAGATAGTTAATGCTGTAGTTGAAAAAGTTCAAAAAAATAATATTAAAGAATTACAGGTATTTGTTAAAGGTGTCGGTGGTGGGCGTGATGCTTCAATTCGTGCACTTGCAGCAAAGGGATTTGAAATTAGTTTAATCAAAGATATTACACCGATTGCACACAATGGTTGCAGACGTCGTAAACCACGTCGTGTATAATTTTTTTCTTATAATAAATATATTTAACTGAAAAAGGAATATGGCTCGATATACAGGACCAAAAGCAAGAATTTGTCGTCGATTTGGCGAAAACATATATGGCACAGAAAAGTACGATAGAATTTTATCTCGTAAAAATTATGCACCAGGCGTGCATGGTAAAAGTTTTTCACGAAATAAGAGTGAATATGGTAAGCAATTATTAATGAAACAAAAGGCCAAATATATCTATGGTATTTTGGAGAAGCAATTTCGAAAACACTATGATGATGTAAAAAATCGTCCAGGTGTAACAGGTGATTTGTTATTAGCACGATTGGAACAGAGATTGGATAATGTTGTTTATAAACTAGGATTTGCACAGACAAGGCCGCAGGCAAGACAAGTTGTCAATCATTCAATGATTCATGTTAATGGTAAAAAAATGTCAATCCCTTCATATGAAGTGAAAGTTGGAGATGAAATTACTATCAATCCTACAAAAAAAGATAATGGATATTTTAAAAATCAAGAACAATTCATTGTAAATAAAAAATATGTAGCCAAATGGCTTTTATTGGATAATAAAGCAATGAGTGGAAAAATGGTTGCCCTACCGAAAAAGGATGATTTTGATGCAAATATAAATGCACAGGCTATCGTTGAATTTTATTCAAAATAATTTGTTTTATATCTTTATAATTTATTAAATAAAAAATATGTCAACAATATCTATACCAGAAGCTTCGCAATATAAAGAAGGTAAAGACAATACTGGAACAATTGAAATTCCAGCATGTTTTCCTGGGTACGGAACTACTTTAGGGAATGCTATTAGAAGAGCATTGCTTTCTTCTTTGGAAGGCTCTGCTATTACATCAGTAAAAATTAAAGGAGTAACACATGAATTTTCAGCGATTGATGGTGTAATGGAGGATGTTGTTCAGATTATTTTAAATTTAAAACAATTACGTTTCAAAATGCATACTGATGAAAAAATAATAGTTGCATTGAAGGTAAAAGGTGCTGGAGATGTTACAGCAGCAGATATCAAAACATCAGCAGATATTGATATTGTAGATGGAACACAACATATTGCTACAATAACAGATAAGAAAACAACACTTGAAATGGAATTCACAATTGAAAAAGGTGTCGGATATGTACCATCAGATCAGTATTTAGATGATGAGAAGGAACTAGGCGCTATTATTGTTGATGCTATATATACACCTGTAAAACGTGTTAACTATAATGTTGAAAATATGCGTGTTGGTAAAAGGACTGATTATGAAAAAGTTACTTTGGAAATTGTAACGGACGGGAGTATTACACCACAAGAGGCATTTGATAGTAGTGTGGATATTTTGGTGGAACAGTTTAGTGCTCTATCTGCTGGTAATACAGTAGCTGATACAGTTGATACATCTGATACAGAAGAATAAATAAGTATAATTTTAATAATCATGAAACACTGTAAAACAGGAAGACAATTTGGACGTGTACGATCACAAAGAAAAGCGCTTATGAATTCTCTTTTGAGCAGTTTGATTATACATGGTCGTATCGAAACTACTGAAGCAAAGGCAAAAGAGACAAAGATTTTTATTGACAAGTTGATTACAAAGGCAAAGCGAGCTACTAATAAGGTAGAAATTATTCGCAAGTTGGAGGGCAGTTTGTCAAAAGAGGCTTTGCAAACTTTGATTCAAAATATGGATAAGTTTGATGGGCGAGATAGTGGTTATACACGTGTAATTAAATTATCACCACGTAAAAGTGATAGTGCACGTATGGCAATTATTGAATTGATTGATTTTGTGGAAAAAGCAGAGGTAGTAAAGGAAGAGAAGAAAGTTAAGAAAAATGCTGATGAAAAAGCAGCAAAGTAAATTGTAAGTTTTGATTCAAAAACATGGAACGGCAATATCATTTATTTGACGCAAAAAAATATGTCTTGGGACGACTCTCAACAGAGATCGCGAAGATTTTATCAGGAAAGAATAAGGTTGATTATGCACCTCATATTGATGGTGGGGACGCTGTAGTAGTTATTAATGCAGAAAAAATCGTTGTTACAGGTAACAAGGAAACTGATAAAAAATACTATAGCTATTCAGGTTATCATGGGGGTCTTACAGAAAAGACAGTAAAAGAATTACGTGGAGATCATCCAGAAGAAATTATCCGCAGGTCTGTTGTTGGCATGTTGCCAAAAAATAAATTAGGTAGTCAAATGCAAAAACGATTATTTATTTATGCTGGGGAAGAACATGAAAAAAAGATTGATATTATGCATGAATAATCAATTACTATATAACTGATATTTTAAAGTAAGAATTATGGCAACAAAAGAACAAGACAAGAAAACTGATAATAAATTTTTTACAGGTGTATACCATTATGGTGTTGGACGGCGCAAGACTGCTGTTGCACAGGTACGTGTTTATTGTGACATTAAAGATCCTATTGATGAAACGGGATTGATTGTTAATGGTCGAAAATATACCGAATATTTTCACACTGATTCACAAAAAGACGCATTTTTAGAACCTTTAAAGGTTACAGGATTGAATGATAAATGTGCTATTTCTGTTTTAGTAAAGGGTGGAGGTATTGCTGGACAAGCTGATGCTGTTAAGTTAGGTATTGCACGAGCTTTAATAAAATATGATGTAGACTTGCGACCAGCGCTTAAAGTAGAAGGATTATTGACACGTGATGCACGTAAAGTTGAACGTAAAAAGCCAGGATTGAGGAAAGCTCGTCGTTCACCACAATGGAGTAAACGTTAAAAAATCTCTTAGCTAATTGATTTTGAAATAGAATTTTTCTTTTTGACGCTTTGACTTTTTGAAATGAGTGTAGTATTATGTGTAGATATAGATTAAAAATTTTGAAATGAAAACATTACTTATAGCACAAGCAATAGTTTCTATATTACTTGTTATAGCAATTTTAATGCAAAATAAAGGTGAAGGGCTCGGCGTTGTTGCGGGTGATTTTAGTGGCTCTTATCATACAAAACGGGGGTTTGAAAAATTCTTGACACGCTCAACAATAGTGTTATCTGTGTTGTTTCTAGGGATTGCACTTGCGACAGTAAAAGTTGGTGCATAGATACTTTCGTACAAGTATTTTGAATTGAGTGTAATATGTAATATTTGTTTATCCAATCTTCAATTTTTCGTACAATTTTTTCACCAAAAAACTTATTTCACGCGACGAAAGAGCTTTCTTTGCGTAACAAAGCAATTATTATACTTCTTGTAACAGTTATAATAGGAAGTTTTTTTTGGTGGCTTATTTCTATTTATAATTTCATGACTGTAGCAGAGTCAGATTATGGAGGTCAATATACTGAGGCATTCGTAGGGCAACCACGATATATAAATCCTCTCTTGTCACATTCTTCATCTGCAGATAGAGGATTAACAAGATTGATATTTAGTGGTTTATTTGAATATGATAATCAAGGTATTTTAAAAACAGATGTTGCAGAGCGTTTTGAGGTTGATGATGAATTGAAAGAATATGTAGTTTTTTTGCGTCAAGATGTCAGGTGGCATGATGGAGAGCAAGTTACAGCGGATGATATCATACTCACAACTAATATAGCAAGAGACATTGCTTATGGAGCTGCGGGAGTAAGTAATGATATGCGTCTTATTTGGAATGATATAAGAGTAGAAAAAATTGATGATTTTACTGTTAAATTTGTTTTAACTGATTCAGATAGTACATTTTTAAATAATTTAACTTTAGGATTATTACCAGAACATATATGGGGAAATATTACTCCAGAGCAATTTCAATTAGCTGAGTATAATCAAAAACCAATAGGTTCTGGTCCGTATGAATTTGTTGATTTGGATATTGATGTAAAGGATAATTTGATCTCAGCATATATTTTGCGGTCAAATAAGGAATATTACAGAGGTGAACCATTTATAACAAAGTTTATTGCAAACTTTTATCCAACACGATCTGATGCAGTGAGTGCATACTACAATGGTGAGGTCTCCGGCATCATAGTAGATAAGAGGGAGCACATAGAATCTTTATCTTCGATAGCTCAAAAAAAATCGATAGAATTACCGCATTATTTTGCAGTTTTCTTTAATCAGATTGAGAGTGTCCCACTTGCTTTTGATGAGGTTCGTGAGGCATTGTCTCGTGCAACTGATAGGGATAAGATTATTGCAGAAGTTTTTGTTGAAAATGCAAGCGTACGTTATTCACCATTTGCAGATGGTATTGTTGGATTTGATGGAGGGGTGCAACAGGCAGGGTTTGATAAAGATGGTGCAAATGCATTACTAGACGAAAAAGGTTGGGAACGTGGTGAAGATAAAATTCGTTCAAAAGATGATGATCGTTTAGCATTTACATTGCATATTGGTGCGAATCATACACAAATTGCAAGAATTGCTGAAATGTTGAAGGAACAATGGAGAGAGATTGGTGTTGAAGTAACTGTCCAGGAACATGACAAAGGTGGTTTGGAGGCAAATATAATTAAACCACGTGATTATGATGCTTTGCTATATGCACATCAAATGCGTTTTGAGCCAAATTTATTACCACTCTGGAGTGGAAAAGAAAAAAATGATCCAGGTATTAACTATGCCTTATTTGATGATGAAAAAATGAATGAATCATTAGATAATTTTATAAAAACAAAAAGTACAGATGATCAATTAGTATTATATAAAACTCAACAAGAAAGATTGAAGGATGAAATACCAGCAGTATTTCTTTTTGCTCCAAAACTTTCTTTTATGTATAATGAAAGTGTCAAAGGCATTAGTGCAAATAAAGTCAATGCATCATACGATAGGTATGTAGATATTCAGTCGTGGTATATAAAAGAAAAGCGTGTAAAAAAATAAAAAAAATTATGAATAAAAATATTGATAAAAGTGATTTGCGTAGAGTAATTTTATCAACAGCAGATCAATTTACAGAAGGTCTGGAGTTAGTAAAAGATATTCAAATTGAGGGAGAATTTCAATCAATTACAATTTCTGGTATGGGTGGTTCTGCCTTACCAGGCAATGTTTTGCGTGTATTTGTAAATAATGTTTTGACAAATTCAACTAAGAAACGATTGCCGATTTTTCAAAGTCGAACATATAATTTACCACCAGAAGCATATGAAAACTCACTTAATATTATTTGTTCTTATTCAGGAAATACAGAAGAAACAATCTCAGCATTTCAAGAAGCTTTGGATAATAATTTAACATGTGTTGCTATTTCAAATGGTGGAAAAATTGAGAAAATGTGTAAGGAAAATAATATACCACTTGTTAAATTGCCATACCCATATGAAAATTTTCAACCAAGAATGGCGACAGGGTATTTTGTTTTTTCAATTTTTCAAATATTAGTTAACATTGGTTTAATTGATGATGTTAGGGAGGATATTGTAACTGCTGCAGATAAGTTACAAAAACGTATTATTGATTTAGAGGATATTGGAAAGACTATTGCTAAAAAAATTGTTGGCAAGACACCAATCATTTATACGACAACAAAATTTAAACCTTTGGCAATGATATGGAAGATTAAGATTAATGAAAATGCAAAAACACCAGCTTTTTGGTATTATTTTCCAGAATTAAATCATAATGAATTAGTAGGATTTACTAATCCACAAGCAGAGTTTTTCTTTATTTTTTTGCGTGATGCTGAGGCACATCCACAAGTTTTGAAACGATTTGACGTGACGATGCGGTTATTGGAAGAAAAAGAAATGACAACAGAAGTAATTGATATTGAGGGTGACAGCATACTTGAAAAGCTTTTTGCTACAATTGCACTCGGTGATTGGACATCATATTATCTTGCATTGGAATATGGTCAAGACCCAACACCTGTTGATATGGTAGAGGATTTTAAAAAGATATTAGGATAGTTGGTATTAATCAGAAGAACTGTGAGACTTGCATAAAATGCATTCCTATGCTATAGTTAAAAAACTATTAAATTCTTCTTCTACTGTAATAATTTTTTTTGATGCAAACAATTTGTTTGTATGTATTATTTATCTTGAGTTTGTTATTTTATTTATTTAAAATAACACATGGACTAAGTTTTGTTTATGCAAAATTAATAAGAGTTCGAATCTCTTTCAGGATACACATTATAAAACAGATGTAGTATATATTATAAAAAGGTCGATTTTTATTTTTATATTATGTCACAAACTTTTATTTATGTAATTTATAAATATTATCGCAAATTATTTTTTGATATTTTTGTATTATAAAAATATATTTGCACATTTTAAAATATGACAAGAAAAACAAATACAACACGTCATTCTGCTATGAAAAATAGTAGTACAGGGCGAGTTGTGAGTAGAACTGCGCAAAAAAATGCGCAACAAGCCCGTGAAAACGCACAAAAAAGAAGTGGGCAGAAAAAAACTACAAAAAAATATAGTACTAAAAAAGTTGCAACTAAAAAGGTAGCAAAGAAAAGTACAAAAAAGAGCACGAAGAAAAGTACAAAAAAGAGTACAAAGAAAAGTACAAAAAAACATAGCAAAAAACGTGGAGGAGGACGAAGACAGGGTCCAAAAACAAATGCTGAACGTATTATATCCTCAACACATTCAAATGGTGAACAACGTAGTGTCAAAATTCCAAAAACAGAAAAAGATACACTTCGCATTATTCCTATAGGAGGACAAGAAGAAGTTGGTCGTAATATGACTATATTTGAATATGGCAAAGATATTGTCATTGTTGATATGGGAATGCAATTTCCAGAAGAGGATATGCCAGGAATTGATTATATTGTTCCAAATGCAAATTATTTGAAGGGCAAAGAACAGAATATCCGTGGTGTAATTTTTACACATGGACATTTGGATCATATTGGTGCAGCACCTGTATTACTTAAGCAATTGGGATATCCACCAGTAATTGCACGGGATTTGACATTAGCTTTGATAAAGAAAAAGTTAGAAGATGGTGATCCAGGAGGAAGTGACAAAATTCGAACTATCAGTGTAAAAAATATTGATAGAAAAATAAGACTTGGTGCATTTGTTGCTAATTTTTTCGAAGTAGAACATTCAATTATGGATTCTATGGGCGTAGCACTTGTGACACCTGTGGGCACACCAATCCATATGGGTGATTGGACAATTAGTCATGATCCTGCTGATGGACACTCAGTTTCATATGAAAAATTGAAAGAATTTCCAACACCTCGTATTTTGATGTTGGAAAGTCTAGGTGTAATGACAAAGGAACCAAAGAGTGAAAAAGATGTACAAGAAAATATCGAAACTCTTATAAAAGATGCTCAGGGTCGTATAATACTTGCTACCTTTTCATCACAGATTAAACGTATCAAATTATTACTTCAATATGCTCAAAAAGTTGGGAAAAAGGTTGCGTTGGATGGATATTCAATGCGTACAAATATTGAAATTGCACAACAATTAGGATATTTGAATGTTACTAAAAATTTATTGATACCAATTAATGATATTGATAAATATCCTGATAATAAAGTTCTCGTACTTTGTACAGGAGCGCAAGGAGAGCATAATGCAGTGCTCAATCGTATTGTCACTGATAATCACCGATTTATAAAGTTGAAAAAGTCGGATACAATCGTATTTTCTTCTTCAGTTATACCTGGAAATGAACGTTCAGTTCAGAGATTGAAAGATAATTTATATCGCAAATGTGATAATGTTGTTCATTCTAATATTATGATACATACTAGTGGACATGCTACACAAGATGATATAAAAACAATGATTAAATATGTACAACCACATTATTTTATACCTATTTATGCGAATTATTTTATGCTAAAGGAAGCTGCAAAGCTTGCTATAGAGGATGGTTTTCCTCCAAAGCGTATTGCAATTTTGGACAATGGTTCTATTATTGAGTTTAGTAAAAAAGGTAGTCGTATTCGCAAGGAAAAAGCAGATGCTAGTTATGTATTTGTAGATGGCCTTGGGGTAGGTGATATCGGACATGTTGTTCTGCGAGATAGACAAATGCTATCGGAAGACGGAATGTATGTGATTACAATTTTGATTGATAGCAAAACAAAAGAGGTAGTTGGAAATATGCAAATTACATCACGTGGATTTATTTATGTAAAAGATAATTTTGATCTTGTAAATGAAACAAAACGTAAAGTGCGTGATATTATTAAGAAAACTACAAGTAGAGATACACGAATGGATTATAGACAAGTAGAAAATGATATTCGTAATCGTATAGGTGAATATCTTTTCCAAAAAACACAACGTAGACCAATGGTCTTGCCAGTTGTGATTGAAGTATAAACAAAAACTATAAATAGGTTTTTTGTAAAGACGCTCCTTGTGAGCGTCTTTTTTTGATTGTAAAAAAGGTTTGAATGGTATAATATACTAATATATTAATATACTAAGTTACTAGAGATTATGAAAAAAATATTTTCAGGTGTTCAGCCTAGTGGTGATTTACATTTAGGTAATTATCTAGGAGCAATCAAAAATTGGGTATCAATGCAGAGTGAATTTGATACTACTTTTTGTATTGTGGATTTACATGCAATTACAGTTGCACAGGAACCAGTAGAATTACAAAGGCGAATACTTGATGTTGCAAAGGCATATCTTGCACTTGGAATTGATCCAAAAAAATCAACAATTTTTGTACAGTCAGATGTGAGAGCACATACTGAATTGTGTTGGATTTTGAATTGTGTTGCTGCACGTATGGGTGATATGGAAAAGATGACTCAATTCAAAGACAAAAGTGCCAAAGGAGATGTGGAGCGCGCTAGTGTTGGACTTTTTGATTATCCAGTACTTATGGCTGCTGATATTTTACTTTATGACACAGATGTGGTGCCAGTTGGTGAGGACCAAGTGCAACATGTAGAATTAGCTCGTACGCTTGCAAGGCGATTTAATAAAAAGTTTGGGGATACGTTTGTAATACCACAACCAAAATTAACAAAAGAAGGGAAGCGTATTATGGGATTAGATGATCCAACAAAGAAGATGAGTAAGTCAGCATCAAGTGAATATAATTATATTACACTTATGGATACGCCAGACGTTGTGCAAAAAAAGATAAGGAAAGCGGTAACTGATAGCGGAAGTGAAATTGTGTACAGTGATGAAAAACCGGCTTTACAAAACCTTATTAATATATATTCGTTATTTTCAGGTGATAGTACAGAGAATATTGAAAAAAAATATATTGGTAAGGGATATGGTGATTTCAAAAATGCTTTAGCAGATGTTGTAGTAAATTTTTTGGTACCATTTCAAGAAAGGGTAAAGTTAATGAGTGATGAAGATATAAAAAAAATTTTGAATAAAGGTGCAATGAAGGCAAATGAACAAGCTGAACAAAAAATAAGAGATGTAAAAGACCGGATTGGACTTGTAATATAAAAAAGTATTAATAAAAACCACCAGCATAGAAAGGTGAGTGCGTTTAAAGCGTAGTAAGTATATAATTTTTCTAT
>JAOZNB010000065.1 GCA_029933995.1 Candidatus Moraniibacteriota bacterium
TTATGAGATATGCACTAATGGCTTGAGTGACATTCTTTATGGGGTATAACGTTTGGTTGACAATTGAGTTTTTATAGGGTATCATTACCAATTGAGAATTTTCTCAATCTAATGATAATAACGAGTAATTTAACAATAGGAGATTGCAATGGCAAAGGGACAGGAAAATGACATTATTACATTGAAAGAGTTTACTGAGCCGCAACAAGAAAAGTTTGATAGAACAGTTGAATATGCGGCAAATGAAATAGGTCTTGTATTTGATAGAAAAATAAGAGAGCTTTTTGAGCAGGTAACTGTGAATATTCAGGGTAAAATATCTATATCTGTGCCAAATATTGTGGAAGTGTGTGGTGATTATGAGGAAGTCAATCTTATGGATTGGAAGATTATTATCTCAAATTATAATGAAGATGCACAATATGATGCTGAAGCTAAGCTGGTAGAGGTGATATTACGTAGACTTCAAGAAAAGTTTAAAGAATGGCAGGTCACGACCTTTCACCGAGGAGGAGTCCTTTTCATTGAAATTAACCCTAAGTTTATGCCAGTAGAAATAATTACGTCAGTTGATTTTGATGTTGCATGGGAATTGACTTGTGAAAAAATGATTCAATATTTTTTGGGTATCATTACAGCATTTATTGTAGAGCGGTGTGGAAAGCGCTCGTCAAATGGAGTTATGTCTATTACTAATGTTAACTGTATTACTAACGGCATAAGTATGAGCACAGATGATGGGCAGAGGGTGTTTGATGAAGTTAATGCTCATCTAAGAAAAAATGGGTGGCAGATAAAACAGACTGGCTCACAAGTTGGTGGTGCGCTATATGCAGATCAGGCTTATGATATAGAGTTGATTAAAATATAATAAGTCAATTGTGTAGTACGCTCACTGTAGAATAATTTTCTACAGTGGGCTTTTTTATTTTTAAATTAAATATAAAATATTGTCATTCCCGCGAAGGCGGGAATCTAGGACTGTATCTTAAATTTTATTGTATAAAAAAGTAATTTTTGAGATTGCTAGAGATGCTAATTAAATAATTGTAGAAGTTTGTTGTAATTCTGGATTCCCGCTTTCGCGGGAATGACAACTGGTAGAATTTGATTAAATTATTTTTTCAAAAAGATATTATCTTTTCCTACAAGTTCTGTGATGTCATTTTCGCAGTGATAATTATAATCAATGACGTAAGATGTTTTCATGTTTTGTTCATTGTGTACTAGGAATACTGTAACAGTTCCTTTTTCACATTTGTCTAGTACTTCTTTTATTTTAGTAATCATTTCATGCGTTCCATTGTTTGATAGTGTGATGAAGAGTTGTCGCTTGTTCATTATTTTGTCACGTTCTTCCTTTTTGACCTCCATCTGTTCTTTTGTGTCACCATATTTTTTGCGTGTTGACATTACACTTTTTGCATATTCATTTTGTTCGTCTGTAATTTCATCGATTGATTCTGCTAGGAATTTTAGCTCATCGTTTTTATCTGACAAATTGCCTTTGAGAACAACTGGCATTCCTTCTATGAGTAAATCTTTTGTGTCTTCAAAAAGGCGTGGGAAGATTAGGCATTCCGTGGTGCTTTTGCCGTCTTCGAGTGTGACAAATGCCATATTTTTCCCTTTTTTGGTTAGGATTACTGTTACTGCTATAACAATTCCACCGACGGAAATCATTTTATTTGCCCTTTCTTGAGTAAGGTCATTTAGAGGGACACACATGTGATCGAGGAAATCTCGGTATTCATTTGAGGGGTGGTCAGAAATGTAGAGTCCCATTAATTGTTTTTCCCATGCAAGGTGTTGTTTTTTACCAGAGCTTTCTACATGTTCAAGAGTTATTTCAGCACGAGATAATTCTATTCCACCAAAGAGGGAGTCTTGATTTGAACTAGCACTTGTGCGAAGTTCTTTTATAAAAGTTATAATACTTGGCATAGTTGCCAAAATGTCATCTCGTGGTGCAAATTTATCTAGTGCGCCAACCATTGCCAGTGAGTCAACTGATTTTTTGTTCAAATCTTTTGAACCAACTCTTGTACAAATATCTGTTATGTCAATATATTTCCCATTTCTTTTTCGTTCAGCCACAATTTCTTTTGCTACAGGTTTTCCTAGGTTTTTGATTGCATTGAGTCCGAAGCGGATACGAGGTGTTTTTTTCTCAGTGTCTTCTGGAGCATAGATAACGGCAAATTCTTGGAAGCTTTCATTGATGTCTGGCGCTAATACTTCTATGTCCATATCACGACATTCCGCTGCTTCAATTGCTATTCTGTCTGTGTTACCTTGATCAGCTGTCATGAGTGCTGCCATGAATTCTGCAGGGTAGTGTGCTTTTAGATAAGCTGTTTGGTATCCGATGAGTCCATAACATGCTGCGTGAGATCTATTAAAACCATAGCCAGCAAATGGCTCGATAAATGTAAATACTTTTTCAGCTACTTCTTTTTTTACATTGTGAGCAACACAACCTTCTACAAATTTAATTTTTTGTTCTTTAATAAGCTTGAGAATTTTTTTACCCATTGCTTTACGCAAAATATCAGCCTCACCAAGTGTGAAACCTGCAAGGTCTTGAGCGATGCGCATAACCTGCTCTTGATAAACAGCTACGCCATATGTATCAGATAGGATAGCTTCAAGTTTTGGATGTAGATATATAACTTTTTTCTTGCCATGTTTGCCATCGATAAAGTCAGGTATCCATTCCATAGGTCCTGGGCGATAGAGTGCTACCATAGCGATGATATCTTCCAAGACAGTTGGTTTTAAAAGTCGGAGATAACGCTTCATACCACTGGATTCTAATTGAAATACACCAGTTGTGTGAGCATCTTGTAATAATTTGTATGTTTTTTTATCATCAAGTGGAATGTTTTCTATATCAATATCTACGTCATGAATCTTTTTGACGATTTGTAATGTATTTTGAATAATTGTTAAGTTTTTGAGCCCGAGGAAGTCCATCTTTAGTAGACCAATTTTTTCAACAGCGGAAAATTTAGTACTTGATGCATATTGTGTTACTGTTGTTTCATCATCTCCAGATACTCTCTGCATAGCAGAATACTCTACAACAGGTTTGTCTGTGATTACAACTCCACAAGCGTGCACACTAGAATGACGACAGAGACCTTCAAGTCGGCGTGCTGCGTCAATTAATTCACGAGCATCTACATTTTCTTTGTGTAATCTTTTAAAGTCGGGCACTTCAGCAAGTGCTTTGTCAATTGTAGTAAATTCTGGAATCAGTTTTGCAACTTGGTCACAAAAGCCATATGGAAAAGATAGTGCACGTCCAGCATCACGAATAGCAGCACGAGCTGCCATTGTTCCAAATGTAATAATTTGCGCTACGTGGTCAGCGCCGTAGGTGTCACGTACATATGTGAGCACATCATCACGACGGTCATCTGGGAAGTCCATATCAACATCAGGCATAGAGACACGTTCTGGATTGAGAAATCGTTCAAATAGTAATTTGTATTCGATTGGGTCCATGTTTGTAATACCTGTAAGGTATGATACAAATGATCCAGCAGCAGATCCACGTCCTGGTCCAACGATAATATCTTGGCTACGTGCCCAGTTTGTAAAATCTTGTACAATCAAGAAATATGATGCGTAGCCAGTTGTTGAAATTATATCGAGTTCATAGTCCATGCGGTCTCGCTGTTCCTTTGTAATTTTATCACCATATCTTTTGGCTAATTTTTCTTCACACATATCTCGCAGATGCTCATCGGCAGTCTTGCCTTCTGGTAGCGGGTAATAAGGAAGTTTTGTATGTCCAAGTTCCATCTCAAAATTACATCTGTCAGCAATTTTACCAGTATTTGCAATTGCATCTGGAACATGTGCAAAAAGTTTTTCCATTTCACGTGTTGTGTGAAATGAAAGATCTAGATGTTTTTTGTTTGGTCGGTCACCATCATTCACTTTGCGATTCATTTGAATACAAAGAAGGATGTCTTGAACATCAGCATCTTCTTTTTTGATATAGTAAACATCACCACAGGCAACTAGCGGAATATCTGTATCTTTGTGAAGCTTTATGAGTCCATCATTAATCTTTTTTTGTTTATCAAAATCTGGATGATGCTGTAGTTCAAGATAAAAATTATCTTTTCCAAAGATATCATTATAGATAATTGCTTTTTCTTTTGCTAAATCATATCCATCATTTGAAATTAGTTCACTTACTTCTCCGGTGCTGTTTCCAGACAGGGCAACTAATCCTTCAGAATGTTTTCTTAGCACATCATAATCAACACGTGGTTCAAAGTGAAAACCTTCAAGTTGTCCAATAGTAATAATTTTAAGTAGGTTTTTATACCCAGCTTCATTTGTTGCTAATAGAACTAATTGATTTACTTTTCTGGAATTTGCAGATTCTGTCTTTTTATCCATGCCGCCTGGTGCAACAAGTATTTCAGCTCCAATAATTGATTTTATGCCGCGTTCTTTTGCTTTAACATAAAAATCAACAGCACCATAAACTGCATTTTTGTCAGTCAGTGCGAGTGCTGTCATGCCATCTTTTTCAGTGGCGTCCAACAAATCATCAATCTTTGCAAGACCGTTGAGCAACGAAAAATCAGAATGTACGTGTAGATGAACGAAAGACATAATTTAGTAAGTAGTATATTAGTATGTTAGTATTTTAGTATGTTAAATGTAAAATGTCTAATTTTGAACTTATATATATGAAAATTGCAACATTTGAAAAAGAAAAGGAATTACAAAATGCAGGATATGATATCATCGCTGGAGTTGATGAGGTTGGTAGAGGGCCACTTGCTGGTCCTGTAGTGACAGCTGCTTGTGTTATCAAAAATGTGTCAGATTTTGATAATGCACCAGATGAGGATTTGTGGAAGCAGGTGAGAGATTCAAAATTACTCAGTGAAAAGCAACGGGAGGAAACTTTTGAATTTATACGTGAAAAGTTTTTTATAGGAATAGGGAAATGTAGTCCAAAAGCAATTGATGAAATAAATATTTTACAAGCAACATTGCTTGCTATGAGGAAGGCAGTTGAGGCACTAGAAAAAGATATTGATAAAAGTGATGTATATACTGATGCAGAAAAAATGATGGTAATGATAGATGGAAATCAATTAATACCAAATTTTACACGGGAACAAGTATGTGTAGCAAAAGGAGATCAAATATCAAAAAGTATCGCAGCAGCTTCAATTATTGCAAAAGTTGCAAGGGATAAGATGATGGCTAAATATGATGAAAAATATCATCAATACGGTTTTGCTAGGCATAAGGGTTATGGTACAAAAATACATATGGAGGCATTACAAAAATACGGTGCAACGCCAATTCATAGAAAAAGTTTTGCACCTGTGAGGAAGGTTTTATAATTTTTAAACCCTCATCCATCCTTCGAACACCTTCTCCCAGAGGGAGAAGGTGATGTAATTAAAGATGTTAAATAATTTTAAAAAAAGTGTTTAACATAAAGTAAAAATACAAGTCAAGCTCCCTCTCCGTTAGGGAGAGGGTTGGGGTGAGGGGGGGTTTACATAATTAAACTATAAAATTACCATGATCCCAAAAAATACAAATAAGGCAAGAAGTCTTCGCAAAAAACAGACACTACAAGAAATAATGATTTGGGCAAGATTACGTAATCGTAAATTTTTAGATTTGAAATTTCGTAGACAATATCCGATTGGGGATTATATTGTTGATTTTGTATGTTTTGAAAAGAAATTGATTGTTGAAGTTGATGGTTGATAACATGGAGAAGGATTTTGTGGCAAAAAAGATGATAAACGCACAAAATTTTTAGAATTAAGGGGTTATCATGTGATGAGATTTTGGAATAATGATGTAAATAATAATATTGACGGTGTATTTTTGAAACTTGAAGAAATTGTAAAAAATAGATAAGCCAAACCCTCATCCCCCTATTGGGCACCCTGCCTACCGGTAGGCAGGTTTCTCTCAGTTTAGGAGAAAAAGGGGGTGGCACGTGCATTGCATATTGGATAATTTTATGATACAGTTGTTCATCATAGTAATTTAACAATAAAAAATCACAAGAGGTAAATGTTATGAAAAATATTTTAAAACCATGTCATATGCTTATTTTGCGGATTTTAGAAACTGAAGCTTTGACAGCGAGAGAGATTTTTGAGCAAATGATGACATACAGTCAAGATATGGAAGTTTTGAGTGAACCATCTGTGTATACGTATCTTAGACGGTTAAAGAAAAAAGGCCATGTTAGAATTGGAAATGATACAAAACTTGATGAAGATACTAATAAACTTAAAATTACCTATCAAATAACAGATTTTGGACGAGAGGTGCATAATGCTTCAAAAACAAAATTGCTTATAATTTTTGGTGCAGAGAAATTAAACCTATCAGATTTATCTGTATCACTTGTAAATCTAAAATAACAGAGGAGAAGATTATGTCTGTGAGGAATATTACGATTTTTTTGTGTATCATGTTTGGCGCAGTTATGGGATTAGTATTTGTAGTAGCTTTTGGTAAGATACAACATTTATCGTATGACGGTGCTCTTGCGGAAATGTGGTTTATGATACCAGTAATGGCTTTTATGGGATGGTTTACTGGAATTGTATTCGTAAAAAGGGGTGTAGTTGACATTAATTCTCGCGGTGATTATCCGGCGTATGTGTTGAGTAATTTGTATCAATGTCCATTTTATTTCAATGGAATCTTTTGTGCTTCGCGTGAGGGGTTATTACAAGCTCTTAAAGTTTCTGATATTGATGAACAAATAAGACTTTGTAGTTTATTAGGTTACGAGGCTCAGCAAGTTGGTCAGAATTACAATGGTTGGAAAGAAAATCAGTTATTACACTTGCAAGGAGAGGTGTATAAGCGAAATTCAGAGAAATATCAGCATTTACTTAAGCGAATTTTTGATTCTGAAAATATGAGCTTAGATGTCGTTGCTGCACTTTTGTCAACACATAATAAAAAACTCATTCATTCAATCGGTAAAAGTGATATAACAGATACCGTTCTCACAGAACAAGAGTTTTGCCTGCTGATGACGGGTGTACGCACTCAATTAAAAGAAAAAGGATTGGCCTATATTGGTTAAGGAGAATTAAATGGAATAGTATACACAAACCTGTCTCGTAGATTTGCGAGACAGGTTTTTTTTATATTTAAAATAAGAGTTGATGAATCCATATGTTTATAAAAAATTTTGTGACAGTGTAGAGACGCGATTAATCGCGTCTCTACGGTAAAAATATGGATATAAAATTAATAGCAACCAGGTCGTTAGGTCTAACGACTTGGTTGTTGGTGTTGTGACAATATTATGTGTTGACTTTTGTTATTGCAAATGGCGACCACAAGGGATCGCCACT
>JAOZNB010000066.1 GCA_029933995.1 Candidatus Moraniibacteriota bacterium
GTGGACAAAACAATTATTCCATATGTATCTGATGATGATATAGATGTAGAATCTAATGAATTTGTAATTACTATTGATGACGTGCTTACTAGTGACTTAGATGTTGATTGGTGGATTGTTGGGAGTAAAAAATAATCTATTAAGGTGTGTATTTACAAAACTGAAATATAATAGAATGAGTTGAAAGATTTGCTTTTAATATATTTTTTATTATAAAATTATAGTTTGTTTAAATAATTGTAGATTTTGTTGTGATTTTGTGTGGCTTGTGCAATAATATATCTTATGAGAAGGGACGTTGCCATCCTAGCTCAGTTTTGGTAGAGCAACGCACTCGTAACGCGTAGGTCATCGGTTCGACTCCGATGGATGGCTCATTTATATAATAGTAAATTATGAAAGAAGTACGAGAAAAATGTAATACAATCAAAGATAAGCTCCTGCAGTTGCAGGACTCTCTTTGACGTTGAAAATAAAAAACATACAATAATTCAAAATGGGATTCTTTCATCTGAAAAAGATTTTTGGAATGATCAAAATAAAGCTAAATCAATTATGCAAGAGCTTGAAGGATTGCGTGATGAAATAAATAGTTTTCTTGAATTACGAGATGAATCAGATGAATTAGTTGAATTGTGTGAGATTGCTACAACTAATGGAGAGTGGTCTCAAATTGAAGTACAAATAAATCAATTGATAAAAAGAGTAGAAAAACTAGAATTCTATACTTTGTTTGATGGTGAATATGATGCACATAGCACTATTATCACAATTCATACAGGTGCTGGTGGAGTTGATGCGCAAGATTGGTCTGAGATGCTTCTGCGAATGTTTATAAAATGGGCTGAGCAACATAATTTTAAAGTAACGGTTTTGGATAAAATTTCTGGTGCGGAGGCAGGTATCAAAAATGCAACAATAGAAATAGATGGTCGGTGGGCTTATGGTCATATGCGTACGCAAGCGGGTGTACATAGATTGGTGAGATTATCACCATTTAATAGTGATAATTTACGTCAAACATCATTTGCACGTGTTGATGTGATGCCTGTGATTGATGAAGTGGCTGAGGTTGAAATTGGCCCTGATGATTTACGAATTGATACTTATAGAGCATCTGGTGCAGGAGGACAACATGTAAATACAACGGATAGTGCTGTACGGATTACACATCTGTCATCCGGCATAACAACACAATGTCAAAGTGAGAGGTCGCAAGCACAAAATAAGGAATATGCAATGAAAATGCTTAAAGCAAAAGTACATCAAAAATTTATCAAAGAACAGGATTTGAAAAAACAAGAATTACGTGGTGAAGTAAAGGAAGCTCAGTGGGGTAGTCAAATTTGTTCTTATGTGTTGCATCCATATAAAATGGTTAAAGATCATCGGACAAAACATGAAACACCACAAATAAATGACGTTTTAGATGGAAATATTGATGATTTTATTATTGCATTTTTACGAATGAAATAGTGTGGTATAATATACTTGATAGAAGTAAGTAGAATTTGTTTTGTCGAGAAAAAAATAGATAAATAAAAAATATGAAATTAATTAATTTAGATAATGTTACAAAAGAATATTCGGATGGCTTTGTTGCGCTTGATAGAATTAGTTGTGCAATAGATCAAGGAGAATTTGTTTCACTTGTTGGTTCAAGTGGTGCGGGAAAATCTACATTGCTCAAGATTATTTATGCTGATGAGTTTCCAAGTGATGGTGCTGTGTATTTTGGTGGGCGGAATATTTCAAGTATAAAAAGAAAAATATTACCACATTTCAGGCGTAATTTTGGAACTGTTTTTCAAGATTTTAAATTATTATCACAAAAAACTGTATTTGAAAATATTGCGTATACATTGGAAGTGCAGGGAAAATCGGATGCACAAATTTATGAAGAAGTTCATAATATGCTCAAGATTGTAGGTATGGATAATAAATCTGATAAATATCCACATCAAATAAGTGGAGGTGAACAACAGCGAGTGTCATTAGCTCGCGCAGTTATTCATCGACCGCGAGTGCTTATAGCAGATGAGCCAACAGGAAATCTGGATCCTATCTCAGCGCTTAGTATTGTAAAATTACTTTTGAAAGTGAATTCTTTTGGTACGACTGTTATTTTGGCAACACATGATAAGTCTGTGGTAGATAAATTGAATCGTCGTGTTATTTTGATGGATAAGGGACGCATAATGCGAGATGATTTACATGGTAAATATATTATTAGCGGATAAAATTTTTATATTTTGTACATTGCTTCATTGCTACACTTATACTTTTTGACAACGTATATGTCATACGTCTTACAAAAAATATAGATGTGCACCTCGCTTTGTACTAAAATATGAAAATTTTATAATAAAACTTATGAAAACAATTAAATTGGCGCGTGTTATGCGTGAAGGCTGGCAAAATTTTTATAGAGATAAGTGGTTGACTTTGGCAACTGTGGTGATTATGTCACTTTCCCTATATCTCATTGGAGTTGCTGTATTTTTGGGATTTGGGGTTTTGCATATTATTGATACTGTTGAAAGCAGGATTAATGTTAGTATGTACTTTGATTTTACTGTGGAGGAGGATAAGATTCTTGAAATCAAAAAAGAATTAGAAGAAAAATCTTTGGAAGAAGTACAGTCAGTTACATATATATCACGTGATCAAGCATTGAGTGATTTTATGGAACAAGAAGGTGATAGTAAAGAAATAAAAGAGGCTTTAGATATGATTGGAGAAAACCCATTACCAGCATCGCTAATCATTGTTGCATATGATACGGTTGATTATAAAAAAATTGATCAGTATTTACATCAAGAATATAGTGATTATATTATGAATACAAATCTTGCAAAAAATAAAGGTGTTATTGATGAATTGCATAATTTTATTACATTTATACGTAATGGCGGAATAATTTTAGGTATAATATTTGCAATAATTGCTATTTTGGTAACACTTAATACAGTACGCATGAGTTTGTATGCACATCGAAAAGAATTTGAAGTAATGCGTTTGGTAGGGGCGTCAAATTTATATATCAAGATTCCTACATTAGTAGAAGGAACATTGTACGGACTTGCTAGCGCAATTGTAGCATTGGTTTTCTTGATAGGTACAATATATGTAGTAAATCCATTTGCAAATAAAATTATTGAGAATGCTAATATTGCACAATTTTATAGCACAAATATTCTCGAGGTTGCTATAATAATTATTATTTTAGGTGTGATACTTGGATTTGTAAGTAGTTATATTGCAGTGAATAAATATTTAGAGAAATAAAAATATTTTTAGTAAAAAGCACTGCAATGTACAGTGCTTTTTATTTTTTTATAAATAAGTATTTAATATAGCAAGATTTTTTATGCAAAATCCTAAATTAACTTATCAGCCTGTAGTAACATATATACTCGTTATCATAAATATTATTATTTTTATAGTTTTTTCGATTTTAATTTTTGATAAACATTCGGATATAGATACATTTTATTGTATAAGAGAGACTTCTCCGTATTGTATGCAGGAAGTAAAAATGTCACAAAGAGTAGCTGACTGTGTACAAGACAAAAAAAATGATAGTCTAGATTCTATATCTTGTCATTATGATTTAAAGTATTGTTATAAATATAATGATGTTATTAATGAGTGTACACCTCAAGATATTCAATTTTTTTACAGATTAGGAACGGGGTCAATTGATAATTTAAATATTACAACAATGCATACATTGATAACAAGTATGTTTGTGCATGTGAATTTATGGCACTTATTTTTAAACATGTTATTTTTATTATTTGTTGGATCATTTATAGAAAGTCAACTTGGTATAAAAAAATTCTTAATCTTATATTTTTTATCTGGGATATTGGCCTCTCTTATAGCGATGATATTATTTGCATCAGTTGATAAATTAAATGTGGGCATAGGTGCTTCGGGAGCTGTTTACGGACTTTTAGGGGCTAATTTGGCATTAAATTTTTATAAAAAGAGGAATGATAAAGTCGCTATAATTTTCAATTACTTTTATACGCAAGGATTTGGAATGATTTTATTAACATTAATTTTTGTTTTACAAATATTATATTCATTATCAGCGGACATTGATGAGTTTACAAATATTGTACATGTATTAGGCTGTTTAAGCGGGTTTATAATTACATTAGTTTTTATTAAAAAAAAGTGATAAACTATTATTTTTTTATTGGTTATAAGGAATGAGGCTCAAACGGTTTTATGTAGGAGATGAAGTCATGTAGTCTTTACAAAACAATAAAAATATGTTAATATTTCAAGTCATTAGTAATTTAATAGTATAAGAAAAAATTTCATAAACAATCAAGGAGGATTGCTATGTTTTTTAAAAAAATAATCGAATGTTTCTTTGTGTGGCATATACCCAGTGATTCTGAAGATTGTTTAGAAAAAGCTGATGTATTAATTGGACAGTCTTTTGGTAACCGACCAAATAATGATCCTGGTAAAAGTAACAAAGAATTGGCACGTATTGCCAAAAGGGTGCATGAAAAATACGGTGTACCATTAGTTTTACAATGGGAAATTGCTGACTGCATCAATGATGTTTCAAAAGCGGGTGTTGTCAGGAAACATCAGGAAAAAAATAAATATCTTGATACTTATGAAGTGATTGTTCAATCAAAAGATATTTGTGAAAGAAGTGGATGGCGTAAAGCAATTATTCTTGCACACCCACAGCATTGCTGGCGTTGTGTAATGACAGCTAAGAAGTTAGGTCTTGATACTTTGGTTGTAGCTACTAAAAAAGTTCCATATGATCATTTGTCAGATCAAATATGGACGAGAAATGTGTGGATATTTATCCCGAGAGAACTTATTTCGAGACTATTTTATCTTCTGACAGGAAAAATATAAATAGGAACGTGTCATAAAACAAAAGGGAGATAATGGATTGGCAGAGGTTGGAAAATATATTTTTCCAATCTCTTTATTTGTGTTTTTTGATAATGGTTGATTGACTTCAGAGGTGAATTAGAATATACTTTATTATTGTATGAATACAGTTCTTATTATTATAAATATTTACAAGAACCTTTAAAGAAAAGGAGGAAATACATGACTTTGCAAAAAAGAATCGCAGATTTGAAGAAAAAAAAGGGGCAACTTGAAAAAGCTCTAAAACGGGCGCGTGATAAAGCAACAAAAAGTGTTGTTTCGTGGAAGAATAAGGAACAAGCATTTCGTGCACGTGTTATCAAAATACTTGATTGTATCAAGGATGGGGGAAATACGAACACACAGGAGATGCAAAGGATCACAGAACTCAATAAAAAATGGATTGACGCAGGCTCTGAAAATGTCAAAGTTCGTGATGCAAATTTTGGTGAAGTGAAGGTAATTGAAGAGGAGTTTCAGAAAGTCGAAATACAGCTTGCATCAGCACTTGCTACAGAGAGAGCGGAGAGTGATGCAAATGATAATATTGTTCATCAGGTTTTTGAGTTTAGGGATAATATTATCACTTTACTTACGGGTATGAACAATTTCCTTACGGAAAATGTATACGATCGTCTCATCGGTCCGGATGGAAATCTACGCTCACAGATTACACTGTATAGTTCGGATGGTTTGCGTAAGATAATTGCTATGGTTAACAGTATATCCAAGATTGACCCAACTCTTGCAATAGATGCGTTATTGCAGATCAATGCATTTTTTACGCGAATCCGACCGGATCAGTCTAATCTAGATGAAGCAACGCAGGTCCTTTATGAGTTGACGCAGAAGATTCTTGTTGAAAAAACATCCTTCAGTGTCGGTCCAGATCTCTATCGGTTTCTCTCACTTGATCTCAATGAGAAAAATTTTCCTGAGATTGTGGAAGCACAGAGATTGCTCAAGCGCAGTCTTCGATCAGAAAAAACCAATTCATACATTCGTCTTTATCAGCGAGATAGTCGTTCTAGTAAGTGGCAGTCAGTGTCACTGACAATTTAAAAAAACTGAAATTCAGCAAATTAAGCAAAAGGATTTGCAAGAAAGGCAATTAACTTAACCGAGATAATTACTTTTTAATTTGTGAAAATTAGTTGACTCTATGGGACGAGGTTCGAACGGTCTTAAATTCAGTTTTGGAATAGAATTTAAGATCATGAGGTTGACAAAAGTATGAAATAGTGCTATTATGCATGGTTGCATGAAGATAATCAATAAAGTAGTATTTCTTTTACAAGGGAGGAGTAAGATGGCGACAACAAGAGAAGAACATATAAATTGGTGCAAAGAGCGTGCTTTGGAATATGTGGACAGAGGTGATCTGGACAATGCCTGGGGGTCTATGGTTTCAGATTTGGGTAAGCACCCTGAAACAGCTGGCTATGCAGTTATTCAGCTCGGCATGATGTTGAAAATGTCGGGTAATATGAACACCAAAGATGAGGTGAAAAAATTCATTGAAGGTTTCAACTAAAACCTTGCATGAATATTTTTTTAGAAAGTGATGACGAGAATTCGTTGTCACTTTTTTCTTTTGCTTAACAATTTTGTTGGCCCTATGGGACGAAGTTCGAACGGTTTTATTGCAATAAAATGATATGTTTGGTAGTATATATAATGTCGTTCAAGTAGTTTATTTAAAATTCAATAGTGAGGATTTTGTTATGCCCCTAAAATTTTTTAGTCCCACAGAAGTTGATCGAATGATGAAGTTGGCAGAAAAGTCTTATCGTCCAAAGCAAATTCTTGAGTTACAAGAAGCAATTGAATCTGAGACGCGCGTGGCTGAAGTAAGACTTGCGTCCACGGGCGTGCTTGATCAAAAACATGCAATGAAAATTGTGGAAATGATGTTACAAAAAGATGCGTTGTATGGCGCATGGACTCGTGGTGAAATCGAATAACAACCTGCCAGCAGAGAATCTACTTCGGTGGGTTTTTTGTTTATCAAAAATTGTTGGGCTGGTAGGATTCGAACCTACGCATAGCGGAACCAGAATCCGCTGCCTTACCGCTTGGCTACAGCCCAATGCTTTTTTGCACGCTTTTTTGCATTATACACTACTTTTTACAAAATACAAGGATTGACAAGGTAATCCCTCACACCCCTAAACAAAAACCACCTAAATCATAGGTGGTTTTTACATAACATTTACTTTAATTTGATATACTCATGAAAGAACATATCTGGACTTCTATTCCAAAGAGATAATAATACTGACATTAATATACTCAATCTATCAGCTCCTTTTTGAGTTCTAGATCCAAAGGATATTTTTCTTTTTAAAATAAGATGTCTTAAACCTCTCTCTGTCTTATTGTTGGAGACTGTATAATATTATGTGTAAATGATAAAATAAATTATTAATAAATCATTT